>PLEA01000043.1 GCA_003136335.1 Acidobacteriaceae bacterium
CGAGTCCTGCACTGCCCACCATAAGCCCCGTAAATTGGTACGTTTAGCGTCACTGCAAAACTGCCTCCGAAGGGCGATTTGCTGCTGCTGGATTTGCGAATCTTGCGGCCCGCCGATACATACGCCCACCATTCCTCCCACTAAAGCCGAGCGCTCCATCCTGTGCGAATGCACGTATTGCAAGCCGCTCTTGATACAACCGTGGCCCGCGATTCGGGCAAGCGTCCAAGGCTCCCGGCACTCGCAGGCTAACCGCGTTAGGGAAGTGTGGCCAGATCGTACAGCACGAAACGCCTGACCTTGTGTGCTGGATACTGCGGCCCCTCCTGGCGTGAGTTAACGGGCAAGTTTGAGGTATTCGGTGCGGGAAAAGTCGGCGGGTTAGCCGCACCCGCAACGGGGGAAGGGATGGGAAAAAGTCAAAAGTTGTGTTTGTAAGGGACTAAAGCAGAAAGCGCCAGGCGGGGCCAACCGACAGCCTACGCGAACCGAATAAGTTCGGAGATTTGTACGGAAACGGACAGATACAGAAAACACGGAAGGGAAAAGTGCCCCTATATACTAGTACAGCAAAACCGGAGAATCTTTTGGACCCGAGCCTCGGAGGCAAAAGGGTTCGCTTCGATTGACGTTCAAGTGCACCCTACTTATGCTGGAAAAGGACGTGGAAGCTGTGGCTCGTAGCTGCCTTCAAGACCCGAAGAGCGGCTAGGCCAGAGTTCTCGGGACGAGAAACCTTGGCGGCGGCCAGGTCTCGCGCGTTATGTGTCTTATTTGACGGATGTCCTGTGCTGAGCGTGCACTTCTCTTTCGGTTTAGCTCCGCACATAGGGCAACGGACGGACAATATGCGTCGCAACGTCAGCTTTTTGGGTGTCATATCCATCTGCTTCGACCGCTGACGGGCCTCAGACAAGAGAAATGCAATGCCGTGCTGTGTTGGTTCATTACTGCTGCCGCTTGGGTGCGGCGGTTGCCACTCGTCTTGTTGAAATTCACCGTGTTGACAATATACTTGCAGAAATGACATTTAAATGCGGTGCCGCCATTCATCGGTTTGGTCGTGTAATATCTCACTTCTCAATTGTAGTCCTGCTACCTGTCCAGGCTTGGGGCAAAAGGTGTGCACCCTTTGAGCAGGAACGCTGTCCCTTAAAGCGGATTTCCCAATCACGTTTGGCTCGGACTATCTGCTGGAGCCGGTTGCGTGTGGACTTAAGTTCGCAGGCTTGTTCAGCGGCGGAATACTGTTGAAGACCGAGTTCTCGACGAAGCTGCAGGCTGTGGGAGTCAATGCAACGGCCTATGCCGCGAAACTGCCCGGCGGCCAGACATCGGTGATCATTCTGAACAAGGACGCGGTAACGGACCTCGAGGTAGAACTCGATTTTGGTCGCGGCATGGGCGGTGTGGTGGAAACCGAAATATTACAGGCGCCAGCATTAGAGAGCCGCGAAGCACACATCACGACGTCAACGAAGATAGGTTCGCTCAAGCAGGGCAAGTGTTCCGTCATTATTTCCCGTGCAACCGGATTACGCCTGACGGCGATCTGAGCCGTCTCCGTGCAGATTGATCCCTACTTCTAAAGCTTTGCACGTCGTCCACGGACTGGAAGCGGTGACACTTGGAAGCTTCCATTTCATCTGTGGACCTGTTTGAAGTCGAAATAAGCCAGATTCATGTTGCCGTTCGTCAATATGTGTACGGTGAGAACGTTCTTGCCTTTGCTGAGAGGAATTTTGAAAAGTTGCGAAGCCAGATTCCAGTGGTGCCATTGACGCCAGGCCAGCGGATCTGCCGGGTCATTCGTTGTCGTGATCTGCAGAGGTCCCGTCGCGTCCTTTCCGTCCACATCGACTGATATTGTTCCCCCGCGATTTGAGGTGTAAAGGAAATCGGCTGCGTATGTTCCCGGCTCTGTCACATTTACCGTAATGTTGAACCACTCTCCGGGTTCGGTCCAGCCAACGTAGGGCAGGTCTGCAGGGGGAACAATCTTGTCGAAGGGGTTGTCGTCAATTGGATCCGGCTTCCGGTTGAACTTCGTGTATGAAGTATCCACTCCCTCGTGGATACGAAATTCGTTGAGGTAGCTCCCATCGGCCGGGTTCAACTCTCCGCTGCCGTGATTCTGTGGATCGCTGTCGTGATACGCGACCCCTTCGCCGCCCAGGTCATAGTAAGCACACAATACTCGTCCCGGTATTTTTTGTGGGCCGCCCTGATAGCGGCTGTCGTGATAAGGCAGGCCTTTATACTGGCTCAAGAATGATTGGGAAAACGCAATTGCCGGGAGCATCAATGCCGCTACGAAGCATAAGGAAAACGCTCTCCGGCTCATCCTGCCTCCCTGAGTACCGATAACCTATCTGCGGTTGCGCAACTCCGCCAATCAGCGGCAGCGACGGCTCAAGTATGTTCCGCACTTCAGACTTGGAAAAGCTCGATCCCGTGCGCTTTTCCGAGATTGCGCGAGTACTTCTTGTCTGTCCCATTGTTCCAATGTTCGTGTACGCCAAGGCTGCGGCATCGGATGCCGTCGCGTTCAGGATCATAGAAAGTCTTCGAAGGTGGATCATTCGCCAAGGCAGATTCGCGCAGGTAGTTATCGGCATTCGCGATATCCGGAAGATCGGGCCATTCCGAAATGAGAAAATCGAAGCCGACGGAATCGATCGCTACGCCGTCAAACGACATAAAAATGCTGTTCGGCCAAGCATCGTTGAATGGCGCCATCTTCCACTTGCGATGAGGCGGACCATCCACGTTGTCGTTTCCATAGAGCCCATCAATAATAAAAAGGATGGTTTTCTCGCCGAGGTCTTTGTGACCCAAATAATCTGTGAACGCGGAGTAACTTGCCGAACCATCGCTGTTGTGATGGAAACCGTCGTGCGCGTTCTTGCGCCAGTCGGTGTTGATACTCGTAGCGCCGAAGAGATTCTTCGCGCAAAGTGTCACCCCTGAACTCACATGCGCTCTCAACACGGCAGCATCAATTAAGTAGGCGGCCTCAACCACCGTGGTATCGAGTCCCGTGGCGTTGTGGCTTTCAACTGAGAAAGGAATCGCGTTGGGTTTGAACTCGGCCTTTACTCGTCCATCCCCTCCGATATGGTCCACAAACGTGACGCCGGGAAATTCATGGTGAATCTTGTCGTAGAGATTGCCCGGGATGAACCGGCTGGAATCGAAGATGGTGATCGATGATTCAGGCACTCGTCCCGGGCCGGTCAACTGTCGGACGAGCGAAAGGATCAAATTGGGCGAGGAGTTCAGGCGTTCGATCGTGCCATGGTCCGTTGTGTTGTTCAGGTTCGCCTTGATCGCAATCTTCTCCCCAGCTCTGTATCCGGCTTTGCCGCGACGATGAGTGCGATTGAAGTACTGAAAGATGGAGTTCCATGCCTGGGCGTCGCTTTTTTGATTTGTAAGACCGCAAATGGACCGGGAAACCATGCGGTCAATTACAGACTGGTCATTGTGGGCATCGGTCCACCACGAACCTGTGCCATCCCAGGTCACAGCCGCCGGATCGTGCGCCCAAGTGACTCGGCCGGGAACGACGCCGCGGGGAACTCCTGATGGGGAAAGCGGCTCGAACAAGGAGGGCCGCAGGTAGGTGGCAGCTGCAAGAGCCAGGGCGAATTGTCGGCGCGTCATGTCCATTTTGACTTGCTCCTCTCGCACAAAATCTTACGGTTCCCTGGATCATTTTGCCTGAAAGCGCAGAAACTGCTGCAGCCTCTTCACAGACAGCACGGTCTTGGGTTGGAGACCGGTAGTTGCAGCGCGGGGACCTCGAACTGCCCAGTGAATTGTACCTGACGACGCAAGTAGAATCCTCAACTAGGATGTCGTTACGTAAGAGTTCGTTCATCGTCTCATTAGCCCTTCACTCGTGAGTATGAAGCGACTCGACCATGGCCCGGATGTCACGGTTCTCGAAAACCGGGCCTCCGTGCTTCGCTGTTCCCCGGACGGCAACATCCACCAGGGCCCGGGCCAAGTCGTCGGCCCGAATCACCTGGTTGGGGAACAGCACCCGAAATGCCGGGTAGATCCCGCGCAGCAGGCGGTAACTGAAGTTCGGTTCGACGAAACGCGGCAGATCATTCACGAAACGCAGGCGCGAAAACTGGATCATTACTTACTCCACGATGCTCTCTACGGTCTTGCCTTTGTCGGGGCGGACTCCGCGGCGATGGCGCAACAGCAACAGTGGTTTGCAGACAAGCCCGAATATGAGAGCTTTGGATTGGCGCTCGCATCCGACACCGAGGCATACGCTGGTCATGTGGGCAAGGCGCGGGAACTGACCAAGTGGGCTGTGGACTCCGCCCAGCGAGCGGACAAGAAAGAGACCCGGGTGATATGGCAGGCGAATGCTGCTCTGCAACAAGCGGCTTATGGCAATGTCACCGAAGCGCGTCAGCCAGCGGCAGAGGCTTTGAAGCTTGCTCCCACTAGTCAGGGCGTCGGGAGCGAAGCGGCGCTTGCGTTTGCCATGGCGGGCGATACAGCACGCGCCGAGTGCTTGGCACAAGACTTAGGGAAACGCTTCCCGCTGGACACGCAGATGCAGTCGCTCTGGCT
>PLEA01000111.1 GCA_003136335.1 Acidobacteriaceae bacterium
TCCTCGAGCATCTGCGGTGAGAGATTTTGCGCCTCGTCGACGATGAGCACGGCGCGTTCGCCGGCCTGATAGCGTTCCAGCAGCCACTGGTTCAGCTTCAGTAGCACCTGGCTTTTCATGCGCGACTCACACGGAATACCGAAATCGGCCATCATGAAGTCGAAGAATTGCGAGACGCTGAGCCGTGGGTTGAACACGAAAGCCGTAGCTACGTTCTCCTGGTGCAGCCAACCCAGCAGCTTATTGAGAAGCGTGGTCTTGCCGGTCCCCACTTCGCCGGTCAGGAGAATGAATCCTTTGCGGGTCTCGATTCCATAGGTGAGACAGGCGAGCGCCTCCTGGGTATTCCGCGTCAGAAACAAATAACGCGGATCCGGATTCACATTGAATGGATTCTCCTTGAGATTGAAAAACTTCTTATACATGGTCGTCTCTCAGACTCGCTGTCGGGTTCTTGGAAAGATCGGTGTGTGTATACAGGTGGTCATGTTTAACCGATCGGCCGTAGATGCCAGTTAACGTTAACACTGATCACGTGAACCTTATCGGCAATGCCGCAATTAAGTACGGGACAGATACCGTTCGAAGTCTGTCCCTCAAACGCATACCCCACAGAAAGATTAAGGTGACGCCCGACTTGGCGGCTGGCATTCGCCGGCGCGTAATACGTACTGAAGTTGGTGGAAGTCAGGCCAACAGGCGTGAGGCTATCGCTGCTAGAGTAACCCCCGGCGGCCGATCCGGACCACAACCGCGTCAAGCGCCGGTTCATTGCAGCAGAAAAGGTATTGCTGTTCGAGCCGAAGAAGACGCCGGAACCGGCGGTGAACCCGCGGTAGAAAGAAACAGAATATCCAGTGCGCCGCTGTTGATAAGAGAGGGAGGCGAAACCACTCGCGTAAGTGGTCTGGAAATTCGATTGTCCGGGATTCTCGGAGATGGTCAGCTGCGGTCCACCGGAAATTTGAAACGCCAGGCGTCCGGTGATCTTGCGGCCAAAGCTCGCCTGCAAGGAGTGCGTCTGCTGATGTCCAGGGACGCCGCTGTAAACAGTTTGCGTGAAAGTATAATTAAGGGCGACGGAATTCTTGCCGCTGAGTGTGTGATTGTAGCCCGCTTGTCCGCTTTCATAATGACTGTTGACATAGCCGGCGGAAAAAAAATGGAGTTCTCCTGCAGAACCGCTGACGCTCAAGCCGGATCGCCGGCTTAGTGCGTAATCCAATTCAACCACGGGGATATTGCTCAGCTGGGTTACCCAACCCGTCAGGATCGTGCTGCCGACCGGTGCGATCGTGGGCACGAGAGAATTCAATCCGGGGATTTGACCGATTAAAGCCGGTCCACCTAAATTAAGGTTGCCGAAGGGGGACTGAGGCGATATCAGAAGACTATCGCGAAAGGCCAGCGTGTAGCGGCTCCAGCGGATGCGCGCGGAAAAATTGGCTTCCTGGAAGGGCGAATTAAGGTACGACCCATTCTGGCGGTAAATGGTATCTCCCCCGCTATACGCGACGCGAAGCAGGGAGCTGTGCCACGCGTGACCGAGTTGTAAAGTGCCGCCAAACGTGGTCGTGGCCTCCCAACGACCCGGAATGATTCCAGTGTCAGCGGATTCGGAAACGAAGAGTGTGGGGTCAAACTTATGCAGGCTGCCGTATGCGTAACCCAGACCGAGCGTTTCGACGCCGGACAGAACGTTCGTATCGGGAACAGATGCGTCAGCGTCCTGCCCCCCTCCTCCAGATCCAATAAAGACACCACGTCCAGCTGGTACGGGCGGAGTGCGCGTACCCCCGTTCTGCTCTGGGGACAATGGCTGTACGGGCGCATCCGGAGCACTTGGCGAGGAATCACTCGGCGGCGTCTGTTGCTGCTGGTCTTGCGTTTGCGCGTGCGCAGCCGGGACGCTCAATACCAGTGCCACGGCAGAGATTTTCAAGAACAAGAATCGGTACGAATTCATTACCTGCCCCTTAACGAATATGGAACGGTTTCTGACAAAACGATTCCCCCGAAGCTTACCGCGCCGGCTCTTCAGAATCGCCGTTCAGGCCCAACTGCTTAAGCTTGTAAAGCAACGCCTTGTAGCTGATTTGCAACTCCCGGGCGGTTCTCTTGCGGTTCCAGTGTGTGCGCTGGAGAACCCTCAGGATCATCTCATGTTCAGTCTTGCGCGAAGCCTCGCGCGCCGCTTCTTTGAGCGAACGTCCATTCCCCGCACCATTGCCTGGACTGATGCTTGGGCTGACCCGCACCGGAGAGATTTCTGAGACGACCGAGCTGACATGGGCGGGCAAATCACTCAGCGCGAGCTGCTCATCCCCCAACGCCACCATCTTACGCGCGAAGTTTTCAAGCTCGCGAATGTTTCCCGGCCACTGGTAGGAGCTAAGCGCGGCCATGACTTCCGGGGGAATTTCTTCAATTTGCTTGCCCATGCGACGGCCAAGAATTTCGACAAAGTGCTGCACCAAGGCTTGAATATCGTCGCGGCGATCCCGCAATGGCGGCATCAAGATGGGGAACACATTCAGGCGATAATATAGGTCGCTACGAAATTCTTTCCGCCGGACCATCTCAGCTAAATTTCGGTTCGTAGCAGCCACGAGTCGAACGTCCACTTGATGGGTGCGTGTGCCGCCCAACCGCTCAAATTCCTGCTCCTGAAGTACACGAAGCAACTTTGCCTGCAATGCCAGCGGAATATCGCCGACCTCGTCCAGGAAGAGCGTTCCTTTGTCCGCTATCTCAAAACGCCCGATCTTTTGAGCGATGGCGCCAGTAAAAGCACCTTTCTCATGTCCAAAGAGCTCGCTTTCCAGCAGGTGTTCCGGTACGGCCGCACAATTCACGGCGACAAAGGGCTTCCGGCTTCGATCGCTGTTTTGATGGATAAACTTAGCCATCAGCTCTTTGCCGGTGCC
>PLEA01000070.1 GCA_003136335.1 Acidobacteriaceae bacterium
AGGTCAACGCTTTGCTGTCGCCACCGCTGTCGCAACCGAGGTCTCCGGAGAGGTTGGCAGGCGTGTGCACGACAATCTGGGCGGTACCGGGAGACGAGATCTGGGTCGTGGTAATCGTGGCCTGTAGCTGCGTAGCACTCACGACGGTGGTGGGCAAGATCGCTCCGTTCCATATAACGATCGAAGAAGAATAAAAGTGGCTGCCATTGACGGTGAGCAGTAAGCCCTGCTGTACCTGAGTGAGGCTCGCGGGGTTCGGTGCGAGCGAAGTCAGCACGGGCTTCGGCCGGGCACTCCCACAGAAGGGGTTGGGCACACCACAGCCAGCGAGGAACATGCTTCCGAGAAGCAGGGCAAACAGCGATTTCTGGATTTGGCTGCGGGGCATCATTAAAGTCTAGGCCAAGAAAGATGATTACGGTCTGGTTCCACAGCAGTCAACGTTACCCAAGTATTTTGGTGACGATGTATGCCCTGCTGACGGGGGATCGTGGGCGATCATCAGTCTGAAGTCGATTCCCGCCGGGCACAATATAGTCAACGCGACCATAAGGGGTGTACGTTCCGACGTCATCTGAGCGGCTCAGAGAATAGTTGATGTAACCAGGTATCCGGCAACATCATCAACGGTACAGCGAAGGGAATTGATATGGTCCCAGCAGCATTCACCGAAGTCAATAGCTTCTACAACGTGCCAGCGGTCCGAACGAACGGAGCGTGCTGAGACAACGCTGTCCTTTCCGTGTCGTTCTTTGGTTGCATCTCCGCCTTGGGACCCACAGCTTGCGCTTTAAGACTGTCCTTGCCGCGCGGCTCCTGTTTGCCTTCGATAGTTGAGAGGGGATTGCCTTTAACACGTTTTGCATTATGGCACTGGGATCTGCACTGTGCATCCCAGTTAAAAGGCCGAGAGACACGAAAATCATAGCTGACGTAAACAGGCGATTTCACTCTTGACCCTTGCAGGATCGGTGGGCTAATCCGGCAGTTGGATTCGATCCGGGTGTTTCCGTTCCCGTTCGTGCTCTTCGGCAAGAACCTTTTCTAGCCAGTGCGCTTGACGCGCAGCGGCTGCCTTGTCCACAAAGGTGGGACCATGAAAGACGGTGAACTCCTCACCGCAACTGTCACACCGAAGCGTGCCCATCTCCTTGAAATCTGGTGCTCGCTCTGTCGTTTGACCCTTCTTGATCGCCACTGCCTTCATCGACTGACATTTTATCTGGCGGCGTACCCTCTGTTTTTACCGTTAAGGCCGCCGTTCCCTCAACCACTGCGGCTCCGCTATAGGAGTTGACCCGACCCGAGAAGATCGATTGTGGGGCTTCCTGACGCGATTTTATTTTCGCTAATTTCGCGAGAAGGAGTTTTTCAACAGCCACGCCTTAATTGCGGCAATTACTCCGAGTAGCCCGTCACTCGTGAACAAATGGCGAGCCGGTGAGAATTCGTTCGGTCAACGGCAGCTTGAGGCGTCAGAGTTCGCGAAGTCCCGGAACGTGTTGGATTGCTCCAAACTTGGCACATTGGGCCAGCCAGCGCCGTTTGCGGGCTAGACCTTCTTGAGCCAAGGCTTGTGGAGCCTCATCCGACCGTCATCATCCCATTTTACGACCGCGCCCTCTTCGTTAGCTCGCTCAACTTGGCGGTTGAGGGTTGACATTCCGAGCAGCGGCAGACCTGGCCGCTCTGAACAGTTCGATGATTCCGGCACGGATGTTGTTAACGACGGGCCGATGGTCGAGGCCGTCCGTGGCAAGACACGCGAGCCGTGCTCAACGGAATCTTGTGGGTGTTGGGCACCGGGGCCCAGTGGCGCGAGCTGCCCAAGAAATATCCGCCGTACCAGAATTGCCATCGCCGTTTTCAGCAGTGGGTGCGGGAGGGCAAACTGGAGCCCATCTTGCGCGTCCTGGCGGAGGAGTTTCTGGCCCGCGGAAGACTGAAACTGGAGGAGGCTTTCATCGACGCCTCCTTCACCGGGGCAAAAAAGGGGGCCTCGCGGTCGGGCCGACCAAGCGCGGCAAAGGGACGAAAATCATCGCTCTCGCCGATGATCACAGTCTTCCTCTCGCCGTCAGCATCGAAAGCGGGTCGCCGCACGAAAGCCAGCTCGTCGAAGGTGTCCTCGGACACAGCTTCCTAGACGCCTTCCCGGCGCGACTGATCGGCGACAAAAGCCTTATGACAGCGACCGTTTGGATCGTGACTTGGCCGACCGGTACGGCATCCAGACGATCGCACCGCATCGGTGCGCCGGAGCCCGACGCAGGACGGTTGTCCTTTGCGCCGTTACCGCAAACGTTGGCGAGTCGAGCGACTTTTCGCTCGGCTCCATCACTTTCGTCGGCTGGTGATCCGCTGGGAGTACCACGTCGAGAACTTCTTCGGCATGGTTCGCCTCGGTTGCATGCAANNTCGACTCGCATTGCTCGACGAGCGGGAACGTAGCTTGCGAGTACTGCCACCGAGCAAAGAAGAACCGTAACAGCAGCGAAAGTGAACGGATCCGTGCTGCTCACTTCAAAGAGAAGGCTGTTCAGCACACGCGTCACTCCATACGCCCCAGCAAGACCCAACAGCACTCCAAGAGAAACCAGGGCCATGCTTTCGGCAAAAATCAGAGCAAGCATGTCGACGGGACGCGCGCCCAATGCCATTCGGACGCCAATTTCACGTGTGCGTAGGCTGACTGCGTAGGCCATCACGCCAAAGATTCCGACACCCGAAAGCAGCAATGCAATGGTTGCGAAGCTCCCGAGAAGAAAAGCGCGAAATCGCTGCTGAGTGGTAGACGCCTCCAATAACTGATCCATCGTGGCGATACGGCCCACGGGTTGATCTGGGTCGAGCGCCGAGACTTCGCGTCGAATTGCTGCGCTAAGACTCGAAGGGTCGTTTCTTGCGCGGATCACAAGCGTCTGCCACGGCATACTCGCCTGTGTGTAAGGAACGTAGATTCCCGGAGATGGCTCATCGGTCAGTTTGTTCTGTCGCACATTCCCGACGATCCCTACGATCTCAGAACGACCAATACCAAATGCCGGCATGTCGAGAAATCGACCTACGGGATCTTGATTGGGCCAGTAAGTTCGGGCAACCGCCTCGTTAATGACAGCGACGTGTGGGGAATCCTTGGTGTCGTGGTCGGAGAAATATCGACCACGAAGAAGAGGAATTTTCAGCACGTCAAAGAAATTGTTCGAGACAATGCGTGCCTCTGCCTCTGGCTGATCGAAGAAACTCTTATATGCATGACCGTCCATCTTGAAACCGACGTTCCAAGACTGTCCTTCGATGGGCAGCGCGAGCGTCGCACCTGCGGATTCCACTCCGGGCAGCGCTTCAATACGAGCAAGCAGCTGTTGATAAAACCCAGTCCAACTCCTTTTGTCTTGATCGGACATGGAACGGTATACTTCGACCGTCAAAAGATGATCGGCGCGGAAGCCGGGGTCGACTCTGTACAGGCGAAGCAAGCTCTTTCCCAGCAGACCAGCGGCCGCCAGCAACACGAGCGACAGGGCAAATTCGGTAACGACCAAGATCCTCGTTAGAGGTTTGCGCTCTCGTGCATTCCGAGCGTTCTGCTTCAGAGATGCTTCGGGGTCATTGCGCGAGATCTGCCAAGCTGGCGCGAGGCCAAACAGGATTCCGGCGAGGGACGAAACAAAACAAGTGAACACGAGCACAGCAAGATCGATATGTGAGGATGAAATTCTGGGAATATCGATGGGCGCCCAAGCGATTAAGACATGC
>PLEA01000649.1 GCA_003136335.1 Acidobacteriaceae bacterium
ATGTCGCCCGACCAGGCCGTAACTCCATTGCGTTGCGATCCGGCGAATGCGGAACGAGACAGGATGAAGACGCGCTTCTTGTCGGATGCGCTTCGCTGTCCCTGATAAACGGCCTGGGTGTCGAGCAGGGAATAAGCGTTGACATAGCGGTTTCCGCTGCCGGCCGCGAGTTTGTGATTCAACAGAATGTTCTCTTCCTGCCCTTCGGTTTCCGGTTCGGTCGTATCCATCCACCAGGCATCGAGTCCAATGCTGAACAGTCCTTGGTTCACCAGATCCCAATAATATTTGCGAGCCTCCGGACTGGTGGCGTCATACACGGCCATCGCGTTCGTGTGGTAGGGAGGCTTCGCGTACTTGAACTTGTCGACGAACCAGCCCTTGTTCTGCATGT
Source organism: Acidobacteriaceae bacterium (assembly GCA_003136335.1). Next base: position 395 of record PLEA01000649.1, read on the forward strand.
AATCGTAATTCGCGGAGCCGGGTTCGAAGAACGGCCAGATCGAAATCATCAGGTGGAAATTCTCGCTGTGCAACTGGTCCACCATCGCTTTGGGGTCGGGATAATTCTTGTTGAAGACGAATTCACCTTTGCGATTCCACCAGAACCAATCCTGAACGATGTTGTCGACCGGGATGTGCAGGTCGCGATATTTGCGGGCAACGCCCAGGAGTTCTTCCTGCGACTTGTAGCGATTCTTGCACTGCCAGAACCCGTAGGCCCACTTGCCGAACATGGGCGCCTGTCCAGTTAGCTCGCGATAGCCGGCAATGATCTTGTCGAACTCAGGGCCGTAGAGGAAGTAGTAATCGATCACATCGGCAACTTCGGAGCTGATGTAAACGTAATTGGCGAAACGGTTATTGAAGCGGCTTCGCGACGTGTTGTTCCAGAAAATGCCGTAACCCTTGCTCGATAGCATCAGGGGCACGGAGATGTTGCTGTTTTCTTGTGAAATGTCGACCGATCCTCCGCGATAGTTCCAAACGCCGGCCTGGTGCTGGCCCAAGCCATAGAGCCCTTCGTGGGAGCCGTAGATGCTGACCGCGGACTCGGCGCGATACGTATCTTCTCCGTTTACTTTCTCAGGGGTCAGGCTGCGGGATGATTCCTGTACCAGTGAGTCGCCATGGACGTCCGCGTAGGCGATGGCTCCGTCTTTTTTTGTGACCGTAATTCTCAGCAGCGTAGTAGTGAGGGTGACCGCATCATCCGAGGACTGCATCGTCCACTGCGCCGCCGGCCAGGTCTCTTTGGTGACGACGTAGTCCACTCGCTTGGGAAACGAGGCCGTGGGCGAATAAAGGACACGGATCACCGAGTCCGAGCACACTTGCACTTTCAAAGTTCCCGTTGCCATGGAGAAGAGAACACCGTCCAGCTGCTGCCGAACCTGACGGACCGGATTCATGGCGGTCCACTGGGCATGGGCGCGGCTAGCGCATAACAGGCAACAGGAAAGCGCAACCAGGAATGAAGCGAAGAATCGAAATGATTTTCTATCTTTTAAGGACATAAGTGATCCGAATCGCCAGACCGCCAGCGCACTTTATATGTGCATAGCGCGGTCCCCATAGCTATTAGTTAATGACTTCGAGCGCGATGCTCGTGGTTTCTGCCGAGTTCGCTCCCACCATGAGATCGAATGTGCCCGGCTCGACCACACGATTCATGTTTACATCGACTAAAGACAGGTCTTCCGGAGTCAGCGTGAAGTCGACCGTTACTTTCTGGCCGGGTTCCAGGCGGACGCGTTTGAAACCGCGCAATTGCTTTACTGGACGAGTGACGGAGGCCACTCGCTGGTGAATATATAACTGAGCCACTTCGTCGCCTGCCCGATCGCCAGTATTTGTAATGTCGACTGAGACCTTTGTGGAACCGCCGGTGCGAATGCTCTTCGGCTCAACCCGGACATTCTCGAAACGGAATTGCGTATAGCTAAGTCCGTAGCCGAACGAAAACAGGGGCTCGCGACCGTCAAACAAATAACTACGGTTGCGCGAAGGCTTGTGATTGTAGAAATCCGGAAGCTGTCCCACGGAATGCGGGAAGCTGATGGGCAGTTTGCCGCCGGGATTTACGTCGCCGAACAATACATTAGCCGCGGCAGTTCCGCCTTGTTCGCCCATATACCAGCCTTCCACAATTGCGGGAACGTGATCCTTCACATAGTTGATCGACAAGGGTCGCCCGTTGATCAGGAATATGATCGTAGGCTTGCCGGTCTCGACGATAGCCCGGATCAGAGCCTCCTGCGAGCCAAGCAGATCGAGCGAATCGCGGTCACCCAGATGCTGCTCAGACCAAGCCTCGCGATTGGTGCTTTCATTCTCTCCCACCACGACGATGGCGACATCAGACTGGCGTGCCATGGCGGCCGCGGCGCGAATGCTTTCAACCTCCCTGTTGGGATCAGGCTGCGTGACTTTGTTCTCGTACCACGCCGACCAGCCTTGCTTTCCAGTCGTGATCTTGCAGCCTTCCGCGTAGAGCACCTTGACGCCTTGGCCGGCCCGCTTGCGAATGCCGTCGAGAATGCTGATCTGGTTTCCGGGACCCGGGTCCCGACTATAACCGCCGAGATGAACGTCGGCGGCATTGGGCCCGATTACGGCGATGGTTTTCAATTTCTTCAGATCCAGCGGCAAGAGCTTGTTGTCATTCTTAAGGAGCACAATCGACTTCTGCGCCACCTTCAGAGCGAGTTGCTGATGCTCAGAGCTATTCGTAATGTTCTGGGCATAGTCGGGGTCAACGTAGGGATTTTCGAACAAGCCGAGACGAAACTTCGCCTCCAGCACGCGCTCCACCGCTTGATCCAATTCCGCCTCGGCAACCTTGCCCTCGCGCACCTGATCCAGCAAGGTGGCATATACCGACCCATCCGACAAGTCGTAGTCGATGCCTGCGGCCAGCGCCTCTCGCGCCGCTTGCTCGAAGTCGGCAGCTACGTGGTGCGTCTCAACCAGCATCTGCAGGCCATTTCCGTCCGAGGTCACATAGCCTCGGAAACCCCATTCCTGGCGAAGAACTCGATCCAACAGCCAGCGGTTGATATGGGAGGGAATGCCGTCGATCTCGTTGTACGAGGCCATCACGCTGCCGACATGGGCCTCTTGCACGGCGGCCCGGAAGGGCACAAGAAACGTCTCGCGCAGGTCCCGTTCCGAAAAATTGGCAGGAGCTGTATTGGTGCCGCTTTCCGGTTGGCCGTGGGCGGCAAAGTGCTTCGCCGTGGCCATCACGTGATGCCGGTTAATCATCCACGAGGTGCCTTGCAGCCCGTTAATCGCCGCCACTCCCATGTGCGCGACGAGGTAGGGGTCTTCGCCGTAGGTCTCTTCGGTTCTTCCCCAGCGCGGGTCGCGCGACAAATCCAGCACCGGCGTAAAGGCTTGATTGACTCCTGAGGATGCCATCTCGTCCCCGGCAGCCTGGAACACCTGCTGCACGAGCTCAGGATCCCAGGTGCTGGCCAGGCCCAGCACTTGCGGAAAGCTGGTACTGCCGTAAGCCATGAATCCGTGCAGAGCCTCGCCCTGGAAAATTGCGGGAATCCCCAAGCGGGTTTTCTCCATCAGGAAATGTTGCGCCTTGTTGCGCGCTTCGGCCGCATCATGCGCGATCACTTGCGAATCCTCGCGATATAACTTGCCCAAGCCTTCAAAGACTTGTTTTGCCTCAGGACTGGCTGTAGCAATTGCACGCCGCCGGCCTCCCGCAAGTTGATCGACTTTCTCCTCCAGAGTCATGCGCTTTACGAGGTCTGCTGCGCGTTGTTCTGCCGGGAGACTGGGATCGCGATACGCAGGCTGGGTTTCCTGGGAGAAGCAACCGGGAACAAGTAGACCGACAAAGGTGAAAAGAAGCAGATTCTGTCGAAGACGCATCCAGCCTCCTCTTGAAACAGCTTGGACCCGCGAGCTGCGTAAACGATTACATAGGGATGGCAGGCGAAGGATAACATCCCTCGGCAGCGCTTTGCCATAACGATTAAGTCGCTGAAAATATCGCCTCAAAGATTCTTTTGGACGCGGCCTTGCGCGCTGCAGGCGGCGTGATCCGCATCCTAATTAGGGTAGGGTTCGCCAGGTTTTACCACTCGGATCTGATGGTCGGTAAATGCCTGGTGCCCACCAGGTAGGTTCACTTTCGGCATGTGGCAACTCACACAATTCACTTTTGCCACTGGACACGATGGCGCTCCCGCCCGAGCGGCGGCAGATGCTGGTTGAGTTGACGCCGCATGACAGTTCAGACACTTTGGATCGTAAGAAGAATCTTGGCGGACGACATCCTGGTGAGGATCGTGGCACGCTAAACAACTGATGCGGGGATCGGCTCCGTCGAAGCACTTGCTGTTAGCCAGGCGGTAAGGCTGGAAGCGGACGTTTATCTCACCATCGAAGTGACCTCTCAACACCGCCTCCCAGGTGCGATGACATTGACCGCAAAAGCTTGAGATGTCCTCGGTGGATAGCTTGCTGAGCTTCGGAGGTGCGGAAGCAAACTCTCCCTGAAGGGCGTCCAGCAGATGAGCATTCGTGCCCACGTGACAATGCTCACAAGTCACTCCGGGTTCCATGGATTCGAGAGTCAACTTCCGGTCGGATACCGCATTGGTCGCGTGGCAACCGAAGCAGGCCTTGGTCTCACCCTGCGCCAGTTCTCTTCCCATCGCTTCTTCCACAGTGTGCGGTGTATTTCGCTCTTCACCCATGGTGATATCGAGGCCCTCGATGGCCGGGTAGTAGCTCACCAGGCTGTCGTAGAGCTTGCCCTGGTACTCCAAAATCCAGGTCCGCCCGCCCGCCCCGAAGCTCCAGCGAATGGGTAAGGAGATCGTATTGGTGCCATCCGTGACTGTGTAGGTAGTCTTGTCACCAGCAGTCTCAACTAAGTAGGCGTACGCGCCCCTGCGAAACGTCATTTTGGGATGCGCTTTGAATGTGGGATTTTCTCCGGGGAGTTCGACTGCCCGACCCATCGGCGTTCGCGGTTGACTTGTTGCTTGGGCAGCATGGCAGTGCGCGCAAGCTGACGGCGAATTGCTCTGTCGCTGCTGGGCCACGGCTGGCACGCAAGCGACCCAGATCAAAAGGCCGGACAGTACCTTAGCGGCGTGGCTCATGGGTTGTCGCACTCTTCTCCATCTGAAGGCACAGCAAGCGCTCGCGCCTGGCATCTTCTTTGCGGCCGGACTTTGAGTAAGCTCTGGCCAGTGCGAGATGAATCTCAAAATTGTCCGGCTCAAGTCGCAACTCCTTTTCCAGGATGTCGATGCCATCCTTCACGTCCCCCGTCTCCACCAGTCCTCGGCCGAGCACAAGTCGAGCGATGGGCAGCGTCGGCTCTTCGGCCATGACTTTTTCAGCGTATGCGAGCGCCGTGGAGAAATCGCTTCGCATCAGGGCATCCCAGGCCACCATCAGTTGAGCGGCGGCATTGGAAGGTGCTATTTCCAACTCTCGTCTGAATTCGGTGATCGCCTGGTCGGGATCCGTCGGGAACAACAAAGAGCCGTACAGATAGTGCGCGTCGGTTGCCGTTGGAAAGCGCTGAAACAGCTTTTGAAACTCTTGGTGCGCGGCCGCCTCCTCTCCCGACATGAAGAGGAAGGCCGCGCTCCCTGCCGCCATGTATAAGTCCTGCTTGTCTTCTCTTAAGTCTCGCGGTAGCAGCGGTGTCCGCAACCCGGCCAAGCCGATGCCGACGAGCAATTCCGGATTCGGCACCTTGCCACGGGTAAGCGGCGCGTACTCCTGCAATGCTCGCTCAAAATTTCCGCTGCGCGTTAGGAGGAGAGCCTCATGGTAGCGGAGAATTTTTTCGTCGTGGGCCTGTTTGCCTGCCCCCAATGACAACCCGCGCTGAATATCCGTCAGCGATTGCGAGTACTCGCCGGTTTCGAACTCGCACAGGCCTCGCAACGCCCACGCCGGGGCAGCATCGGGGACAAGTTCAAGGAAGTGGGTTAGAGCATCTCGGCCCGCAGCGTACGCCTCAGCCTCGTATTGCAGAGACCCAAGGAACCACCAGCCGTCTGGCCATCCTGGTTTGAGCTGTACCGCTTGACTGTAGAGTTCGATGGCTTGAGGCACATCGTCTCGCTCTCGGGCAGCGGTCGCCGCCAGGACCACATCGTCAAACCCAGGCGGATTCGCCTGCGCAAGGGCAGATCCTGGGAGCGGGAAAAGGAGAAATCCCACCAGCACGCAGCCTTGAATCAATTCTCCTAATTTCATAAAACCCTACAGCGAGAAAATTGATCCCCAAGCTACGGTTGGATAAAGAATACAGTCAAAAAGGAATTAAATGTTCGCGGGATGAGTAAAAGATTGTAAACGTCAGACCTCACCAAAAGTTAGCCGACTCTCGGCGCAGTGGCGATCAATGGTTGGCGTAACCAGGCTGTGGCTGTTGAAAAAGTCCATTTTCCCAAAACAACAAAAATTTGGGGGATAGAAAATGTCTAGGAAAACTGAGAAAGTCGTTTGTAGGGCATCCTGACGCGATTTTATTTTTGCGAATTTCACAGAAAGGAGTTTTTCAACAGCGTAGGGCCCGGCCGGTGGCCGGGGCAAAGCGGAAAGGAACTTGTCTTGGCCGGGTAATTTCTGCTCAGCACCCGGCAGTTCCTTGGAAGCTAAGAAACC
>PLEA01000467.1 GCA_003136335.1 Acidobacteriaceae bacterium
CACGGACTCTGGCTGGACCCGCGCGGAGAAACGCCCCTGCTGGTTGTAGCTGATCGCGGAAACCGCCGCATTCAGACTTTCACACTCGACGGCGCTCACTTGCGGACGATCAAAGACGAGGCGCACCTGCGAATGCCTTGCAACTTCCACACTCAGGGTGAGTGGATGGTGTGCCCCGATCTGGATAGTCAAGTGTGTATTCTCGATCGCGAGTTCAACGTGGTTGCGCAACTGGGAGACGGAAAGACAGAGAATGGCGAAGTGGGATCACGCCGCAGCCAGTCGCGCCAGCAATTTACGCCGGGAAAGTTCATCACTCCCCATGATGCTATCTTTCTGCACAATGGCGACATCCTGGTAGCCGAGTGGCTGCCGATCGGGCGAATCACACTCCTGCGCAGGACGTAACGGAATCCGCATGCCACTTCGAGTCCGCGAGTGGATACTGGGCGTCGGTGCTGCCGCGATTTTCCCGTTATTGATCCTGTTGATCTACGCCCCGCCGGACGGCCGTGAGCGAGCAGAACTCGCCCAGTTCCTGGGCCGGTTCCATCCTCTCGCGGTGCACCTCCCGATCGCTCTGCTGCTGCTGGTGCCGCTACTCGAATGCGCGGCCTTCGCTCGAGAGCGCTGGCACCTGCGTCAATCAGCGGGGTTTGTGTTGGGACTCGCGACGGTTGCGGCAATCGCATCGGCCTGGCTTGGATGGCTATTGGCCTGGGGCGGAGGTTATGAAGGCTCACTCGTCACACGTCACATGTGGGGCGGCGTTTCACTCGCGACTGCGAGCCTCGCCTGCTGGGGGCTCTATCGTTGGAAGCGAAGTGTCTATGTGGTCGCCTTGTTGGCGACGGTTGGCTTAATGATCTGGACGAGCGATCAGGGCGGCAAATTGACTCACGGCGAGACCTTCCTAACGGAGCGTTTGCCTGAGCCACTGCGTCGCTGGCTTGGGGAAGAGAGAAAAACCGAAGTTGACCCGACTAGTTTTTATGCACTGCGCGTGCAGCCGATTTTCGAAGATAAATGCGTTCTTTGTCACAATGCCGGCAAGTTCAAGGGCAAACTGCGTCTGGATAGCTTCGATCACGTGATGCGTGGAGGCAAGGATGGTCTGGTAATCCATCCTGGGGAACCCAGCAAGAGCGAGCTTTTTCGGCGTGTAACTCTGCCGCCCGACAACAAGGACTTCATGCCGGCAGAGGGAAAGCCGGCGTTGAGTGCGACGGAAACGAAAATCGTCGAACTGTGGATTGCAGCAGGAGCGACTACGCACATTGCAGAGGCAGCGATCCAGGGATTGCCGTCGTCCCCCGAGGAGAATACGGTTTCATCGCCGCTCACTGCTGACTATCGCCCGCAATTGAAGGCGATGGCGGGGCTGGAAGGTTCTCTGGGCGTACGCCTTGTCCCACGTTCGCAGAATCCGACTGACGGACTGATCCTTCGCACGGTGACCGCGCCGGAGCGTTGCAACGACGCGACTCTAGCGCAGCTTGCGCCTGTCGCCAACCTGATCGTGGATGCAGAACTGGCCCGCACGAAAGTGACCGACAAGGGAATGCAAGCAATCGCAAACTTTTCCAACCTGAGATTTCTCGATCTTTCCAACACTGCAGTGACGTCCGCTGGAGTGAAAGAACTCATGAAGCTCGAGAAGTTGGAATCACTCAATCTGACTGAGACGAGAGTTACGCGCGACGGGATTGCCGAACTGCAAACTAAACCCGGCTTAAAGCGACTCTATCTATTCGAGACCCACTGAGCCCTTCCTTTCGATGGCCCAGTGAGAGAGGGGATATATGTGGGGACAGCCGCCCCCGGCTGTCCCGGCGAGCGAAGCTCGTCGGCTGCCGGAAGCATCACAAACTCCGAGGAGATGTACTCAAAATACAATCTTGCCGGTCAAAGCCTTCGGGAGGCCGACTCCGTTTGGAATTGCGGTTTGACCTACGTAGCAATGTGCCAACTTAGGAAGCCTCGCGATTGCCGGCAAAGCTGCAGATGTGACCGACGTGTCGAAAACATTCAACGCTTCGAGTTGATCCAGGGTACCTAGGCCTTGAACCGTCTTGTCGGTAATCCCGGTATGCATGAGCCGCAGGACTCGTAGGTGTTTCATCGCAACGATAGCCGTCACCGACCGGTCGGTGATCGCCGTGCGAGAGAAGTCGGCTAACGTTATGTGTTCAGCCAGCGGGGCCAAGACTTCTAAATCGCTATTTCCAAACTTAGGTCCCAAGATCGAAGCATTCAAAATCAGGTTGGCGGAGCCTCGTGACTCGTATTCCAAAATGTTCGGATATCGCTTTTGCAGTTGGGTAACCGAGGATGCGACTCCCGCCCTCAGTTTTGTAATCGCGGCAGCGTCAATCTCCTCGAAGGTCACTTCGGCTACAGTTGAGGACGCGGAACCAGCGGGTGCATCTTTGATGGCATTCGCAAGTAGCGTGCCTGAGGCGCCGGCGCCAATCCACAGTTCGATCAGCTTCACCTGATCCGAGGATAAGGGTCGCTTGCCTTCCTTAGGCATGAAGTCGTCGTGACCGGGAGGCAATGTAATTCGGCGAAAGAGATCGCTCGCTTGAACGTTACCGGCCCGGACGACTGGCCCGTTCTTGCCGCCTCGCATCACAGCCCGGTAACTATCGAGCCGCAGGTTTGCCTTATGTTTGTTTGGGCCGTGGCAGGTGACGCAACGTGTCTCAAAGATGGGTTCAACTCGCGCACCATAAAAGGTGTTTGCCCCGCCGTTCGCCAATGATGCTGCGACATTCGACAGCCGCAGCGCCTGACGCAACCGACCCGGCATGTGCTCGGTGAGGTGATCTTCGCCCAGAGACAATTGCCCGCCGCGGTAGCCCGTCCAAGCCACAAGACAAACCGCAGTCACAAGCGCGGTTCCATAGATAAAGCCCAGCGACAATCCCCATTCGCCGGTGCGCGCGCGCAATATCCAGCACACCCAGCAGATTGCCGCGAGCAATATCCCGCCCCACATGTGCTGTGTCAACAGCGGCCCTGAGTAGCCACCGCTTCGTCCAAGACACCATCCAAGAATCGCGGCCACGGTTGCGCTGAGTGTTGCGAGGCCAAGCACAAAGCCGGCGGAGGGACGAAGGTAGGAAAACCCGTAGCTTAGCCCTGCCAATTCTAAAATCGGTACGAGCAAGATGAGCGCGATGGGGAAGTGGACCGCCAAAGGATGAAAGCGCCCGATGAATTGCGCCCACTCCGCGCGTTCGTTTCCGTCGGGCGGAAGAAGCGCCAATAGGACTGCCACGATCAAAATGGGCGCCAGCGCGAGGAGTCCAAGACGAAGCTGCCCGGAGATGCGTTGACCCGACACTGTTATGAATGCAAATACCCTAGGAAGTTGTCCGGACAGAAATTGGGGAAGTTGCTCACGCCAGAATCTCAGCCACGACCCGCGCCGGCTTTACGCTGGTTAACTTCTGTTCCAGTCCCTGAAAGGAATAATTGAGCTTGTGGTGGTCGAAGCCCAGCAAGTAAAGCATGGTCGCATGCAAATCGCGGACCTCAACCGGGTCTTTTACGATCTCGTATCCCATCTCGTCGGTTTGGCCGTGTGTCATTCCGGGCTTGACACCGCCGCCCGCCATCCAAATCGTGAACGCGCCGGGATTATGATCCCGGCCAATATATTTCATTTCCTGACCATTGCGATTTTCCCGCATGGGCGTTCGCCCGAATTCTCCTCCCCAGACGACGAGTGTGTCCTCGAGCATGCCACGCTCCTTGAGATCCCCTAACAGGGCCGCAGTCGGTTGATCCACTTCACGGCAACGGTCCATGAAGCCGAGATTCAACGCTTCCTTGGCGTCTGCCCCGTGAGAATCCCATCCCCAGTGGTAAAGCTGAATGAAGCGCACGCCGCGCTCCGCCAGGCGCCGCGCTACCAAACAATTGTTTGCAAAACCGGACTCGCCGGGCTTCGATCCGTATTTCGCGAGTACCGAAGCGGGCTCTTTGCGGATGTCCATGGCGTCGGTTGCATCCATTTGCATGCGAAATGCCAGTTCGTACTGGGCGATGCGCGTGAGCGTCTCGGGATTCCCGAACGCAGCATAGGTTTGCTGATTGATCTGATCAATCGCGTCTAACATGGTGCGCCGCAACGGGCGGCTTACTCCCGGCGGGTTGTCCAGATACAGTACCGGCTCGCCATGCGAGCGGCATTGCACTCCCTGGTAAACACTGGGCAGGAAACCGGAACTCCACAGTTGCTTGCCGCCGTCAGGCGACTTACCTCCCGAAAGCAATACGATGAAACCGGGTAAATTCTGATTCTCTGTGCCAAGCCCGTAGAGTACCCAGGAGCCGATGGAAGCATAACCGAGGCGCGCGTTGCCGGTGTGTACCAGTAGTTGCGCGGGCGCGTGATTGAACTGGTCGGTATGCATTGACTTGATGAAGCAAAGGTCGTCAATGTGCTGTTCCAAATGGGGCAGGCGGTCGGAAATCCAGTGACCGCTTTGTCCGACCTGGTGGAACGGGTACTGCGACGCCAACAATTTGGGAACGCCGCTGATGAATGCGAAACGCTTGCCCGCCAAAAAGGACGCTGGACAATCCTGGCCATCGAGCCGTTTTAAGTCAGGCTTGTGCTCGAAGAGTTCCAATTGGCTTGGCGCCCCGGCCATGTGCAGATAGATGACACGCCGCACTTTGGCAGCAAACTGAGGCGGCAATGCGGCAAGTGGGCTGGATGCGTCGCGCGTAAAGTCGAGATTCGCGCCTTCGGAGTAGCCAGTATCATTCGCGGCGCCGGCATACTTTGCCATCGACGTCCCCACGAATAGCGTCCCCAGGCCGCCGCCCAGGGCCTGCAAGAAATGACGGCGAGTTTGCGCCTGCAGCAATGCCATCCGCAGTTCGGGATGCGCTTCGGCGCTCACTTCCCTTCCTGCTCGATCATTCGGCCTGACTTTGGAATTTGACATGAGGATCACCGGGTCAAAGCGGCATCGAGATTGAACAAAACGCTGGCCACGGCCGTCAATGCCGCCAGTTCGTTGCCAGATCTTCCCTTCGTACTCGCGGCGCTTTTCCTATTCTTGGGCGCAGTCGGCGAGGTGAGAGCCGCTTCAAACAACCCGCGCAAAGTAGCCAGCTCACCCTCTGTCGGATCGCGCGACAAAACCAAGCGTGCGCCGTATTTCAGCCGCTCGTCAAGAACATTCGTCGCCTTCATCATGCGTCGCGCAAGGGCTTCGGAAGCTTCCTGATAGACCGGATCGTTCAGCGTTACCAGAGCCTGTAACGGTGTGTTGGTCGGCACACGTCGCGCCAAACTCATGTCGTGTTCGGAGGCATCGAAGGTAAGAAAGCTGGGATAGCCACTCGTGCGTTTAATGTACGTGTAAATCGCCCGCCGATAACGATTGGACCCGGTGGCGTCCACCCATTTGCTGTCGTTATAAACGGAGTTCCATACACCCGGAGGCTGCGGTGGCATGACCGGAGGCCCGCCCATGGTGTCGGTCAACAGTCCGCTGGCCATAAGGGCCTGATCCCGAACCATTTCTGCCGTGAGCCTTTGCTGCGGACCACGCGCCAGCAAGCGATTGCGCGGATCTTTCTCGACAAGTGCCGGGGTAGCTTTAGCCGTTTGGCGATAGGTCGCGCTGGTCACCAGTTCGCGCAATAACGTCTTCATGTTCCAGTGGAGGTCGTTCTGAAAATGAAGTGCAAGCCAATCGAGCAATTCGGAATGACTCGGTTCTTCGCCCACGCTCCCGAAATTTTCCAGGGTCTCAACAATTCCAGTTCCGAAAAGTTGCTCCCAATAGCGATTTACCGCCATACGCGCAGTCAAAGGCTGTTCTGGCATAAAAAACCATTTTGCCAGCGTCAAGCGATTGCGAGGCGCCCCAGCGGGAAGTTTGGGAAATAATCCAGGGACATCGGGAGCAAGGGCGGGACCGATCTTGGTGAGAAAATTTCCGCGCTCGAACTCCAGAGTATCTCGTCTTTCGTACGCAGCCTGTTCCACCATCACGGGAGTTTCTACACTGCGAATCTTCTGCAAGCGGCGAGTCAGGTTCGTAAGCTCAGCAAGGCTACCGCCGAAGGTGGAGTTTTCGGTCAGCGCGGACCAGCGCGAATCCGAACTGGCTGTCAGCCGCGCCCGCTTCACGAGGGCGGGCTTGTCGCTGACGTTGTCGGTTTGTATCAGGTGAACTTTCAGGCGGCTGCCTTGAGATAGCCGCAGAGGCGAAGCGGGCACTCCTATCGTCCATCGCTTGAGGAAAAGATTTGGATTTGCCGCAAAGCCGCCCGTCTCCGGGTCTGCCGCGGATTTCGGCCCCAGCTTTGCGGACCGTCCCACTGCCGCTTGCAGATTGTCTTCGGAATCAGAAATGAAATAACGGAAAGGGATCTTATCCTGGCGGCCGTTCGGCTGTACTATCCAGGCGTCGACCTGGTCGACAATAAAGCCGTCTTCGGGCGTATGGCGGGCAACTTCGGGTTTCGCTGGCAAGACCTCGATGCGCAATGCTGTAATCACAGGAGCATCCACGGTCGCCGTCAACTCATAAACCGATTTTCCTGGAGTATTGGCGGCGTCCTGCATCTCTCCGTCATGAATCTGGAAGGCTACGGGCTTATCTGCTGCTTTGGAAAGCGCCAGTTTCCGGGCGTCGGCAACGCCCTTAACAAGATACTTCCGCTTGTCCTCTTTTTTTTTGGCCGATATTTTCTCGTCCGGCAAACGCGCAAGCTCTCGCTCCAATTGATCCGCCTCCCAGCGCAAGGCGGCCGCCTCGCTAGCGGATGCCGCGGTGATCGGCAACGGTATCCATTGTGTCCGATCGTCCAACTGTCGACCCAGATCCACCACGGAATGAGTCAGCGTCGCAATCTCTTGCTGAAGCTTCGCAGCTTCTTGATATTTGGTTTTGTCTTTTGGAACATACAAGACTGGCGTGTCCTCCGGAAGGTCGGCATCCCGCGAGGTATTGAAGAAGGCCAGAGACTTGTAATACTCGGCGTGGCGGATCGGATCGTAAGGATGTGAGTGACACTGCACGCAATTCATCGTAAGACCGTTCAGGACGGACCACGTAGTCGCCGAGCGATCCATCGCCGCCACTAACCGGAACTCCTCATCGTCGGTACCGCCCTCATCGTTATTGGGAGTCTGTCGGTGAAATGAAGTAGCGATCTGATCATCAAACGTGGCATTGGGGAGTAGATCACCTGCCAGTTGCGTGATCACAAACTTATCGTAGGAAAAATTGCGGTTGAAAGCGTCAATGACCCAATCGCGGTATGGCCAGACGCCAGGCCGACCCCGATCCGCTTCATACCCTTTGCTGTCCGCGTACCGCGCCAAGTCCAGCCATAATGCTGCCCAACGCTCGCCATAGCGCGGCGAAGCGAGTAGACGATCGACCTGCTTCTCATAGGCATTGGGCGAGGAATCAGCCAGATACGATGCCTGTTCCTCTAGTGTGGGCGGCAGTCCCGTGAGATCCAAGGAAACTCGACGTAGCAGCGCGGCCTTGTCAGCCTCCTGCGAGGGCGCCAGCCCCTCCTTCTCCAGTCGAGCAAGAATGAATCGGTCCAGCGGTTGACGTGACCACTCCAACCGCTTTACCGCGGGCAAGGGTTGTGGCTTCGGGGCAACGAAGGCCCAATAGTCTTCCCACTTGGCTCCTTCTTTTATCCACCGGCGAAGCAACGCGATCTGCGGAGGAGAAAGAGACGGCGCGTGGTAGGGCATGCGCGCTTCAGGATCTGTCGAAGTTATCCGTGCGATCAGTTCCGATGCATCAGGNNCTGAAACGCACCGGATCACCGAACCGCGCATAACGAAACGGACCTACGCCCCGCCATGTCGCCAGCCCGCCACCAATCAATGCGAGCGCGGCCAGCGCCACAATCAAACGTCGGCGACGGAATATGGGGCCGCTGAGCATAGTCACCATATAAGTAGCACAAAGACTGGCCCAGGAGAAAACCCATCGGCCTAAGAACTACAAATCGAGCCTCTGACTGATCGGCCATCCGTCCGGTCGATTCGCTCAATTGGAAACACGAACGCCGGGTCTTTACGGTGTCTGGCCGATCGATCCCTTGGGGGTGATCCTACAAATGCTAACAAAGGTCAAGCCGCTTTCGCCGAATCATCGGTTTGTGATCGCATTGCATTCGCTTGGCAGATTCGTTGAAACGGGACTGCCCATTCGCCCTCCAGAGAAATGCGTTGCCCGGAGTTTGGGCTGTGGTGGCATGGCTCATCACTATATACACTGGGCGAAAACTTGATTGATGGTTGACGAAATATCGCCATTTCATCAACAACACTGTTTTTGCAGGGAAGTTGGACAAACCCCAAAAAACGCCTCTATGCTAGGCGCTGCAATGAAATATTCTCTAGGACGTTACGTCTATGGCTTGGCGGCGATTGGTTCTGGTATCTGTGCCTTGGCGTGGCATGACTTCAACGCGCTTGGAGGCGTTCCTCACCGCGAGATTCTCACCTACATCGTGGCCACCATCGAACTCCTTGGAGGCGTAGCCGTTCAATGGCCGAGAACGGCCCGAGCCGGTGCTGTCGCACTGGGTGCAATCTACTTCACCGTCGCCTTGCTGGGGGTACCGCTCATCCTTGCGCATCCGCTCGTCTACAATGGCTTTGG
>PLEA01000204.1 GCA_003136335.1 Acidobacteriaceae bacterium
CCGCGCAAGCCATGGCGGCATTGGCCAAGCTCCAGACTCTGACCAGCGATCAAGGCAAACTGGATGAGCTTCGCGCCGAAGTCGAAGCCGCCACTCAACCCGCGCAGGAAGCCGCCGCCGCCGAACCCGCGATCGAAGAACTCACGGCCGACGATATCCCGACTCTTGAAGTCGAGATGGAGGACGCTCCAGTCGACGATACTCCTGCCGCCGTGGAAGCGCCGGCAGCCCCAGCACGGAAGCCCCCAGTCGCCAAAGAGATGCCGGTTGTCGCCGAAGCTTCAGTCAAAAGCAAGCCTGAGGCGGCGGTTCACGAGCCTAAGCCTGTAGCTGAACCTGCACCCACTGTTCTGAAAGAATTCGTTTCCGAGCTCGAAACCTCGTTGGGCAATGGCTTCTTGCCCGATACAGGGGCAAGGCCGGCCGCCGCGCCGGCNNCCCCCCCCCCCCCCGCGACTCCCGCCGTGAAACTTCCGGCTGCTCGCGAGGCAGTCCCGGCCGCACGCACCGAGCCCGTGATTGCAGCTGAAGAAACCGCCCCGGTTTTGGGAGAGTTTGTCGCCGACATCGAAGCGTCCCTCGGGGAAGACTTCCTGAAAGCCGCGCCCGTCGCCCAACCGGAGCCTGCCGCTCCCGTGGCGAAGGCTGTGCCCCGTTCCATCCCTTCGACTCCCGTGCCAGTCGTCACTCCGAAGGTGGTCGCTCCCCCTGTGGTCACTGCGCCAGTGGTGGTTCCGAAGGTCGTTCCGCCGTTGGCCGCGAGTGCTGCCGCATCCGCCTCAGCCCACCGGGTCGCGCCTTCTGCGCCGCAGAGTGTGCCCACAGTGGCGGGGCCTGCAGCGGCGGCGTCCGCGTCGGTCGCCTGGCAAGCTCCCGTGGTCCACCCTCCCAAACCGCAGCCGCCGGCTTCCCACGCGCCTGCAGCTTATACCGCTCCAGCAGCCGCCAAAGCTTCTCCGTTTGGTGATGACGCCGGAGTCGATCTCGCCGAAATGTTTGGCGAACTCAAACACGATCTCGAAGCCGACGTGGCTTCTACCGACGAAGATCCCGAAACGCATTACAACCTCGGTATCGCCTTCCGCGAAATGGGCCTGCTCGATGAGGCCATTGGAGAATTGCAAAAGGCCTGCCAGTCCTTCGATCACGGAAAACCGTTCCCGCAGATCATGCAAACCTATACCTGGCTGGCACAGTGCTTCCTTGAAAAAGGCGTGCCCGAGGCCGCCGTCCGCTGGTATGACAAGGCTCTCAAAGTTCCGGGCATCGACGGCGAAACCCGCGTTGCGCTCCACTACGAACTGGCCTCGGCCTACGAAACCGTGGGCGATAGGCCTTCCGCCCTGCACCACTTCATGGATGTCTACGGCAGCAACATCGACTATCGCGACGTCGCCGAGCGCATTAAGGCCCTGAAGTCGTAGAATAGCCCGATGGCTTTACTGCCCTATTTCCTCCTTCCGGGGTCGACTGCGAGTGGCGATGATTTCTGTGCTGTTTCTTCCCGGAGCAGCCGATGACCGACCCCACCCCCTTTTCCAGCGCTCCCGGCAAGGCGCCAGAGACCTCTCGACCGCAGGCTGAGGCGAGCACCGCGCTTCTCAGTCCCCCTCTCGAAGCGGAGCACCGCTCGATGCACGGCCCCCTGCAAGTCTGGATGCATCGCATTTCCGTGTTTCTTTTTGTGCTGGTCAGTGCTGTGGCGGGAGTGCTGCTCATCATTCTGCCCTGGACCCCGGAGTGGACGGATAATTACCTACTGCTCTCGTTTCCCGCTCTCCGCTCGGTGGTCTCCAACGGCTTCTTCCGGGGCCTTTGCAGCGGCTTGGGCCTGCTCGATATTTGGATTGGTTTCTGGGAGGCGCTCCACTACCACGAGCATCCATAGTCTCGAAACCTTCTTGAAAGTAAACTCCAGCCGCGAAGCGGCGGCATGTGAAAACCCGGCCCGGCAGTGCCGGGTAGAATAGAGAAACTCAACGAGTCCCGCAGAGCCTGCCCTGAACGAAGTCGAAGGGGACGGCACAACTTCGCATAGGCCTTAGATGTCAAACGCGATTCACTATGACTGACCACCTCAAATCCGCGCCCGTGGCATACGAAAATCCATCCTTCCTCAACAGCCCGGATGGCCGCATCCTCCGCATCATGGCCGAATATCAGGAACCCCTGGCGCGCTTCCGCCGCGAGCAGATTCAGGACACCGTCGTCTTCTTCGGCTCCGCCCGCTTTCAGGGACACAAGGACGCCACGAAGAACTTCGCCACGATCCAACAGAATCAAGCCGCCGCGCCAGCCGCGCGACTCGAAAAAGATCTGAAACTCGCCCAGGCCGGCGTCGATATGGCCCGCTATTACGAAGACGCGCGTCGCCTCGCCCACATGCTGACCAAGTGGTCGATCCAGATTCCGGCCCGACGGCGCCGCTTCGTGGTCACTACCGGCGGAGGTCCCGGCATCATGGAAGCCGCCAACCTCGGCGCCCACGAGGCCGGAGGGAAAACCGTTGGCCTGAACATCCAGCTGCCCTTCGAACAGAGTCCCAACCAGTACATCACTCCCGCCCTGAACTTTCAGTTTCACTACTTCTTCATGCGCAAATTCTGGTTCGCCTATCTCGCCAAGGCTCTGGTCATCTTTCCCGGCGGCTTCGGCACCATGGACGAGCTCTTTGAAATTCTCACGCTCGCGCAGACCGACAAGCTGGCCAAGAAAATTCTAGTCGTCATCTATGGCAGCGAATACTGGAACCGCATCCTCAACTTCCAGGCCTTCGTCGACGCCGGCACCATCTCCCCGGAAGACCTCAACCAGTTCAAAATTGTCGACTCCCCGGAAGATGCTTTCGAGTTCCTGCGCGATGGCCTGACGAAATACCATCTCGGCGGCGCGCCAAAAAAAGAAGGCGAAGGCCTTCCGGAAATTGCCAAGACCAGACCGTAGCGCGGAAATGTATCAGTTTGGTTGTCATTCCGATCCATACTGTATGAGTTAGTTGTCAGTCCGACCCGTACTGTATGAGTCGGTTGTCATTCCGAGCGCAGCCGGAGCGAATGCGACGGCAACCGAGGAATCTGCTTTGGGCGCCTCGCGATGGTTGATTGGTTCCTCGGTGCTCCTCGGTGCTCTCCGTGGTTGAGGCTCTTCGCTCTAACGCATGCCACGAGCCTGTGCAGTAAACTGCAAAGTTGATGCCGGCCAACTGCCTTCTCTACTACATCACCGACCGCACCCAGTTCCCCGGCAACGAATCCTCCCGCCGGCGCCGCCTCCTGGAGAAAATCGGGGAAGCCGCCCGTGCCGGAGTCGACTACATCCAACTCCGTGAAAAAGATCTCTCGACCCGCGACTTGGAATCGCTAGCGACAGAAGTAGCAAGAATCATCGCCCAACTGAGAACTGAGAACCGGGAA
>PLEA01000069.1 GCA_003136335.1 Acidobacteriaceae bacterium
CAGGTGCGCGGCATCGTCAAAGTCGTGACGGCGGTTGCCAACGGAGATCTCACTCAGAAGCTGACGGTGAATGCCAAGGGCGAAGTCGCAGCTCTGGCAGAAACCATCAACAATATGACCGGCACCCTGGCCACGTTTGCGGATCAGGTAACGACGGTCGCCCGCGAGGTCGGCGTCGAAGGCCGTCTGGGCGGCCAGGCAAACGTCCCGGGCGCTGCAGGCACCTGGAAGGATCTTACCGGCAACGTCAACCTGTTGGCCGATAACTTGACCAACCAGGTGCGCGCGATCGCAGAAGTCGCGACTGCCGTGACCAAAGGCGACTTGACGCGATCCATTCAAGTGGAAGCCAGCGGCGAAGTGGCGGAGTTGAAAGACAACATCAACACCATGATCGACAACCTCCGGCTCACCACGGACCGCAACACAGAACAGGACTGGCTCAAAACCAATCTGGCGCGCTTTACCGGAATGCTGCAAGGCCAGCGCGATCTGGCGACTGTCGGTCGCATGCTGCTTTCTGAACTCGCGCCCTTGGTCAATGCGCAGCAAGGGGTGATCTACCAGATGGAAACCGAAGAATCGGCGGGCATGGTGCTGTTGTCGGCATTTGCCGACGATGGCGAGGACGGGCACCTGCGCAGATTGAGAATCGGCGAGGGATTGGTTGGGCAGGTTGCGTCAGAAAAGCGCCGTATGTTGATCTCGGACCTGCCGGAGAAAACCGTTCCCATCCGTTCCGGTTTATTTGAATCTGTTCCGCGCAATGTCATCGTCCTTCCGGTGCTTTTCGAAGACCGGGTCAAGGCGGTGATCGAACTGGCTTCGTTGAATGCATTCACCGCTTCGCACCTGGCGTTCCTCGAACAGCTCACCGCCAGCATTGGCATCGTGCTGAACAGCATTGAAGCGACGATGCAGACCGAAGGCTTGCTCAAACAGTCGCAGCAACTTGCAGCCGAACTGCAGACTCAGCAGAAAGAATTGCAACAGACCAACGAGCAACTGGCGCAAAAGGCCCAACAGCTTGCCGAGCAGAACGTCGAAGTCGAACGCAAGAACCAGGAAATCGAGCAAGCTCGCCGCGCTCTGGAAGAGAAGGCCAAAGAACTCGCACTCACTTCCAAGTACAAGTCAGAATTCCTTGCCAACATGTCGCATGAGCTGCGGACCCCGCTGAACAGCATTCTGGTGTTGGGCCAGCAACTCAGTGAGAATCCCGACCGCAACTTGACGCACAAGCAGGTTGAATTTGCCCGCACCATTCACGGCGCCGGTACTGACCTGCTGAATTTGATCAGCGATATTCTCGATCTCTCCAAGATCGAGTCGGGAACGGTCTCGGTCGAGGCAGAGGAAGTCTTCTTTGCCAACCTGCTCGAAATGGTGGCCCGCCCCTTCCGGCACGAAGCGGAGAACCGGAAGCTTGCTTTCGAGGTGCAATCCGATCCACGCCTCACTCGCAGCCTGGTGACCGACTCCAAACGTCTGCAACAGGTTCTGAAAAATCTGTTGTCGAACGCCTTCAAGTTCACCGAGCACGGTTCGGTGCGCCTGGCCGTCTCGGTCGCCGAGAAAGGATGGAGCGAAGATCATCCGATTCTCAGCGGGGCGGCGTCGGTCGTGGCCTTCGAGGTCACCGATTCCGGCATCGGAATTGCTCTCGATAAACAGCGCATCATCTTCGAGGCCTTCCAACAGGCAGATGCCAGCACCAGCCGGAAATACGGAGGAACGGGATTGGGCCTGGCAATCAGCCGCGAACTCGCCAGCTTGCTAGGCGGCGAGATTCAATTGCGCAGCACGCCCGGTCAGGGCAGCTCTTTCAGGCTTTATTTGCCGCTAACGTATGTGGGACCGACTGCGTCGAAGCTGAAGCTGACGCTGGCGGATGGCAAGACCTCATCGCCTGCCATGCCGTTGCAACTGGCGAAAATCGTTGTGTCCGAGCACCCCGTCGAGCAGATTGCCGACGACCGCAACAACCTGCAGCCAGACGACGCAGTGCTGCTGATTGTCGAAGACGACCCGCATTATGCCCGCGTGCTTTGTGATTTGTCGCGGGATAAAGGGTTTAAGGTGCTCGTGGCCTCGCGCGGCGCGGAAGCGCTCGCACTCGCTCGAGAGTTCCATCCCACTGCGGTTTCCTTGGACGTGTTCCTGCCGGATATGCTGGGTTGGACTGTCCTCAATCATTTAAAACAGGACCCAGCTACCCGGCACATTCCTGTGCAAATGCTGACGATGGATGAGGACCGGCGTCATGGCCTGGCTCGAGGCGCATTTGCTTTTGTGACCAAGCCGGTCAACCCAGAAGAGCTAGCGTCGGCATTATCACGCATCAAGGACTATGCCTCGCCACGTCGCAAGCGTCTGTTGATTGTCGAAGACAATCCGGCGGAACAATTGAGTATCCGCGAACTGCTGGGTTACGACGACATTGATGTCACCGTCGCAGGTACTGGTGCGGAAGCGCTAGAGATGGTCAGCAAGGATTCGTTCGACTGCGTGGTACTTGACTTGCGTTTACCCGACATGACCGGCTTCGACATTCTGGAGCGCATGCGGAATACTCCGGAAGTAGCTGACTTGCCGGTCGTCGTTTTTACCGGGAAGGAATTGTCTCCCGAAGAGGACGCGCGCTTGCACACGCTGGCTCGAAGCGTAGTAGTCAAGGGCGTGGAATCTCCGGAGCGGTTGCTCGACGAGACAGCTCTCTTCCTTCATCGAGTGGTGGCGGATCTTCCTCAAGAAAAGCAAAAGATGCTGGATCGGCTGCACCGCTCCGACGAGGCCCTGATCGGGAAGAAAGTGATGGTCGTTGATGACGACATGCGCAACATCTTCGCTCTGAGCAGCGTCCTGGAGCGCCGCGGAATGGCGGTCTTGACTGCCGGAACCGGTCGCGAAGCCATCTCGATGCTGGAATCGACTCCCGATGTCGCCATCGTTTTGATGGACATCATGATGCCCGAGATGGATGGGTACGCCACCATGCAGGTAATCCGGCAGAATCCTTCCTTCCGAAGGCTGCCGATCATTGCACTGACCGCGAAAGCCATGAAGGGCGATCGCGAAAAGTGCCTGGAAGCGGGCGCATCGGAGTATTTGGCCAAGCCGGTCAACACCGAGCAACTGCTCTCGGCGCTACGTATGTGGCTGCACCGATGAGTAAGATGAGTCTTGGTTCGAGTTGTTACATCAGGCGAAGCACGGCTTGAAGACTATGGCGCGTTGAGAGAATGATGACCGTCCACGAACAAGTGAACATTCTCATGGTCGACGACCAGGCGGGCAAACTGCTCACCTACGAAGCCATACT
>PLEA01000403.1 GCA_003136335.1 Acidobacteriaceae bacterium
GTCGATGCCGCGAAGTCGCCCTCACCTTCCACGGCAGCTGGCAACTGCGCGGCGGGAAGGGTCCGCCAGTTCTGCCCATCGTCCGTCAGCAGAACTTCGAACTTGAGTTTTCCGGAATCGTCCGGGATCGGATCGCCCAGAACCAACCCGTGCTTTGAGTCCCAGAACACCATCGAGTCGAGGAAGCCCTTGGGAGGTGAGTTGATGAACTGAAGCTGCCAGTGCCGTCCCGCGTCGCTGGTGTGGTAGATCCGCGACTGCTCCCCCGGCCCAGCCGACATCAGAAACGCTTCGTCGGGCGAGAACGCCACCACCGCCCGAAAATCCAGCGCGCCCGCATCCGGCACCTGCGCCGGCGTCCACGTCCGCCCGCCGTCAATCGTGCGGAGATAGGTCCCGTGCGTGCCGCTCGCCCAAGCGACTTGTCGTGACACCGCGCTGACCCCGCGCAAGCCTTCAGTCGTGTGCGAGAACTGAACTCGCGGCCCGGATTGCCCCAAAGCGGGGACGACGATGAGAACCACCAGCGGCAGGTAACGCATGAGGAATTGTCTCAGAAATCACCTCCCGACAAGAATAAGGAAGAAAGCATCCGTCTCCTTGCCCGCGACACCAGACACTACTACAATTCGGACAGCGCAGTTCTGGTCTGTCTTGTAATCTGCCTGATGGTTACAACCATTATTTGTTCTGCGACCTCATACCAGTTAAGTTAAGGGTTCTTTCGCACGTTGAGCTTCGCGGTCTCCATCATCTTGTTCCAGCAGCCTTCTACCGCAGGCTTCTTTGCTTACGCCGCTTCGCGGGTACGAACACAAACTTGTTATTCATTGAGGAGCATGTTATGGGTCGAATTTCTTTGAGGCGGGCAGGTTGCGCAGCAGGATTGCTGCTTGTGGCCCCCAGTTGGAGTTTTGGCCAAACCCTGAAGTTGCGTCCACCCGCAGGACAAGAGGCAGAGCAAGTACAGAAGGACGCTGCCGTTCAGGCCGCCGAGGCCCCTCCCGTGACCCTGCCCATGAGCGTTCCCGCAGCCACTCCGATCAAGGTAGCACTCGATTCAGAAGTACGCATCCGCGAGGTCGGACAGTCCATCCATGGCAAGACCACAGAACCGGTCTACGCCTTCGACAAACTGCTCATTCCTGTCGGCACTCCGGTAAATGGAAGAGTATCGGCGATCGACGCCGTGCCCAAGAGGATTCGGACCCTGCAAGCAATGGACGGCAATTTCTCTCCCGTTCGCGGGGTCCACGTCCAGTTTGATGAACTCGTGATGGCCGACGGTCGCCGCGTGTCCATGCAAACCGTCGCTTCTCCCGCACCGAACGGCGTCTTGCGCTTTGTCCCGGCCAACGAGAAGGCCGCCAAGACCAACAAGGTGCAGGATGCGGCTGCGAAAAAAGTCAGCGCCACGCGCCAGCAAATCCGGCAGCAATGGGCTGACCTGCAAAAACAGATCCACGAGCCCGGAAAAATGCACAAGCTGAAACGCCTGGCAATCGCGCAGCTTCCCGTTCATCCCCAGTACATCGACGTGGGCACGAGTTTCAATGCCGACTTGCAGCAACCCCTCGATTTTGGCACCGAGTCCGTCAAGCCGGAGGTCTTAACCAATGTTGGCGCTCCACCTCCTTCAGGAAGCGTGGTGCATGCCCGCCTGCTGACCCCGCTCAATTCCTCGACTTCACGCAAAGGAGACACGGTCGAAGCCCTGATCACCGAGCCGCTCGTGGCCTCCGATCATCTGATTCTGCCGGAGGGCAGCGTCATTCGAGGTTCAGTAATGCAGGTGCAACCGGCGCGCCGCCTGGCCCGCAACGGGCAGTTGCGAATCCTGTTTCACGAAGTAGCTCCGCCCAACGGCCTCGAACAGAAAGTCGTGACCAGCCTGGAAGGCGTCGCCGTNNGCGCAGCCAATGGCGCTTCTGGCTTCCGCTTCGTCGGCATGATTGTTGGCGTACTCGCTCGCTCCCGTGTGGTTGCCACCGGCTTTGGCGCTTATGGAGCGGCCAGTTCCATCTACTACCACTTTCTCGCGCGCGGGCGCGATGTGGTCTATCCGAAGGATATGGCGATGGTGATTGGCCTAGGCGCGCGCGAATCGAAGCCGACTGCCGCAACCCTCCCTGAACACGGGGCCGATGAAGACGCGGGGAAAGCTGCGCCCACCGGAAAGTAAGGCGACGAAGAGTCCACTTCCGCTACCGGACCCACTCCTCTACTTCGCCGTGAAGTCCGCGAACGCAGCAGTCTTGCCCATATAAATCCGCAATGTGCAGCGGGCGCCCACATGGGCAAACGCAACTTCCAGTGCCTGCGAGGGCTCATCCACCTGCGCTGTCTCCATCGGCGTTCGCGCTATGTCTTGCTTCTGATCGTACGCCGCGCCCGCCGTGACATTCTTATTCACCACCAGTGTCCAGTGATCTTTCGCAGGTATGGCATAGACCGAGTACGCCCCGATGGGAATCATCGAGCTCGCCAGGGAAAGTTGCGCCTCGGTGAACAGAGTCATCGGCGCGCCGCCCGGCGCCCAAGGTTTGCCGTTGGCGGGCCTCTCTTGTTTGGCCGAAACTGCGTTGTAACGCACGTAGACTTGGCGCCCGTCATCCAGATTGCAGGTGGTCGTCGAAGTTGGAGCACCGCCCGATTGCGCGGCCAGCCACGGTGTCCACAATAACGATATGAGTACAGCTCTCCAGACGAGAGTCCCGGACATGGTTGGAAAGCCTCCGCGCAGAAGTGTAGCGCCAGCGAGCCTTTTGGGGAAGCACTTTAGGCGGCGAGGCCTTGATTCTCAGCCGGATGGGCCCGTTCGTCGTGCGTCTTCGGTGATGTTTTCGCAAGCCCCGCCGGTTGCTACCGTGACTTCGAGGTACAGGTATGTCAGGTACCGAACGAGGCGATAATCCAATCGAGGGTGATCAATGACGAAATCAAAATTAAGAATTCTGTATGGTGAAGGCGATGAGGACATATTGAAAGCGCAGGCCGCAGCCATGGAAAAGGCCGGGCACGCCGTCCAGCAGGCCGTGGGCCGCAAGGCTGTGGACGCGGCGATCAGGAAGAGCTCGTTTGACCTGGTCGTGCTGGGTGCAACCCTGACCCGCAACGATCGTCACCACCTGCCCTACATGATCAAGAAGGTAAGCACCGAAACCAAAGTGCTGGTCATGCACGCCGACGGAAACCGCCATCCCTACGTGGATGCCTGCACCGATACCGGCGCCAGCCTGGAGTCTGTCCTGAATCACATCGAAGGAATGAAAATTCCCGGCATGATGCAGGCGGCCGCAGCAGCAGGTCGCTAGTCGAGTGGCCACGAGTCAGTTGCCGGTTGTCAGCTTTGAAGAGGGCGGCCTAATCAGCCGCCTTTTTCTTGCGCAGTCACGATGTCGCTGTGTCTCGAACCGGCTCTGGCACGAATCCCGTTGATCAACAGGTGGGACACCGCGCTATTCCTCGCGCAATTATCGCTTCGTACAACCGGCGACGTCAGAACGAAGTGGAGTAACCGACCTGCCAAACCCCAGCCGCGAAGCGGCGGCATATGAAAGCCCGGCACGGGAGTGCCGGGTGGATCTCGGAAATGCAAGCGAGTCCCGCAGGGACGGCACAGGTTCTCACGCACACTCTAGAAGCGCCGCGTCCGGCCCTTACTCGCATACGCTGTGAGATAATCAAAAGATAACTAGTGATGTTGAGGCGGTTCCTGTTGATTCTAATTCGACGTTCACAGCTCATCCTGCTTCTGATTTGTCTGGGTTGTGTTGCTCAGTCCGCGCCTCCCGACGTGGCTCGCAAGATCGAGCACCAGGTACGCTCTAATTATACCATCCCCGCCGACGTAAAAGTGACCGTGGGCGCCGTTACTCCCAGCACCGATGTGCCGGGATACGACGCCCTAACGGTGAACATCGACGGCGGCGACGGCAAACAGAAGGATTACAAGTTCCTGCTGTCCAAAGATCGCGCGACTCTGCTGCGGGTGACGAAATTTGATTTGAATAAAGATCCGTTCGCCGAGTTGATGAGCAAGATCGACGTCGCAGGCCGGCCTTCGCGCGGCGCCAAATCCGCCAAGGTTGTGGTGATCAATTTCGACGATTTCGAGTGTCCTTTCTGCTCACGCATGCATCAGACGCTGTTCCCCGAAATCTTTAAGGAGTACGGCGACCGGGTCACATTTATCTACAAAGACGATCCGCTGTCGGAGATTCATCCCTGGGCGATCCATGCCGCGGTTGACGCAAACTGCCTGGCAGCGCAAAACACCGATGCCTATTGGGACTTCGCCGACTACATCCACACCAACAAGGGCGAGGTCGACACCGAAAAGACTCCCGCAGCGCGCTTCGCCGCGATCGACAAGATTACGATGTTACAAGGGCAGAAGCACAACCTGGACGCGGCGAAGCTGCAATCGTGCGTCAAAGCCCAGAACGAAGATGCCGTGAGAGCGTCCATGAAAGAAGCCGATGATCTTGGCGTGAACGGCACCCCGGCTCTCTTCATCAACGGCCAGAAACTTGACGGGGCGGTTCCCATCGGTGAGGTGCGCGCCGCGCTGGACGCCGCACTGAAAGACGCAGGACAACCCGTGCCCCAGCACGTTCCGTCGGCCCCGGTGCCATTGTCCCGGTGATTGGCAGTCGCGATGCGTCTTGCGACCGCCCGCTCCGCGTGGATTTTCGAATGTGGTTGCAGTCAGGAGAAACTTTCTTGAAAAAAAACTCTTTCTTTGCCCAGGCCGCCGCGGCGCTCTCTGCCGCCGTTCTGCTGGCAGCCCTGGCCGCCTGCAACCCGCAGACCAGTGGCGACGTGATGGCAACGGTGGATGGCCGAAAGATTTTTCGCTCCGACGTGGACAAGTATTACGACAACGATGTCGCCTCCGCCCAGCAGGCACCCACCGGCGAACAGGCTACAGCACTGCGTCTGAACATCCTGCACCAGATGATCGATGACGAAATCCTGATGCGGCGCGCCGAAAAACTAGGCTTGCTGGCGACCGACGAAGAAGTGGACCGCAAGTACAACGAAACCAAGGCTCCTTTTTCGCAGGAAGAATTCGACAAGCGCCTCAAGGACAAGAAGATTACGCTGGCCGATTTCAAACGCGATATCCGGCGATCGATTACGGTCGAGAAGGTGATGAACAAGGAAGTGTCTTCCAAGATTAATGTGACCGATCAGGACATCGCGGACTACTACAACGCGCATAAGGGCGAATTCAACCTGATTGAACCGACGTACCACTTGGCTCAGATCATGGTGACTCCGCAACCCAACTCGCAGGCCCACAATCAGAATGACAAAGCGCAGAACGAAGGCGATGCGCGCAAGAAGATTCAGATGATTGGGAACCGTCTCGACAGTGGCGACGATTTCGCTACCCTGGCGATGAAGTATTCCGAAGACCCCGAAACCTCCGGCAACGGCGGCGATCTCGGCACCGTGCTCGAGTCCGGCCTCAAAGGAACCGACCCGGCCACGCGCGACGCCGTCATGAAGCTTAAGCCGGGCCAGTATAGTCCCATCATCAGCGTGATCAATCCCGCAAGCAAGCAGGAGTTGGGATTCCGCATTGTGAAGCTGGTGTCGAAGGAACCCGCGGGCCAGCGCGAACTGGCCGATCCGCGAGTGCAGCAAGCCATCCGTTCGCAGCTTCACGACCGCCGCGAACAATTGCTCAAGGCCGCTTACTACGAGGTTCTACGGGATTCCGCCCGAGTTGAGAATTACTACGCGAAAAAGGTTCTAGACAGCAATGGCATGGAAAAGTAGCGCCGCCGTCCCGGCGGCTGTCCGGCGGGCGTTCTCGCCCGCCGCGCTGAGAACCAAACGCCCCGCTCGATATCACTCCACAATCGCCAGCACGTCTCCGGCGTTTACCGCGGCGCCTTCGCTGACCAGAATCTTCTGTATCGTACCCTTCTTCGGCGATTTGATTTCGTTCTGCATCTTCATCGCTTCCACCACCAGCACGCCGGAGCCCGCCTCGACTTCGTCTCCTTGGCTCACCAGCACGCGGACAATCTTGCCTGGCATCGGAGCGGTCAATTTCTTGGGTCCGTGATCCTCTACCGCGCGCGCGCGGCCGCGCAACGACCGCGGATCGCGGACTTCCGCCGCAAAGCGTGCGCTACCCACCCAAAGATACATGTCGCCGGCGACGCGTTCGTACTTCACTTCGTAAGCCTTGTTGCCGATGCGGACAGAAAGCACATCGGGCCGCGCCAGCACAGCGTCAACTTCCACTTCGCGTCCATCCAGGCGGCACGACCAGCGGCCTTCCGCTCGATTCAGATCAAGGCGGTAGTTCTTGCCGTCGATGGTGATGTCGTAGGTCACGAAAAACAGTTGCCAGTTGCCGGTTGCCAGTTGCCAGAAACTCCGTTGAGCTTCATCGCATCGCTTCTTTGTGAGCCGCAATTTTCCAGTTGGAGGCGGCTCTAGGATTGCTACTTGCAGCGTCGTTCGCGCCGGGGCGTTCGCCCGCTCCGGCAGCAGCAGAGCCTAGGACGGCAAATATTCCCGCGGCGATTACCCCGACTTCGACCGCCTTTGGATCCGCTGGAGACTCAGACCGCTTCTGCTTCAAGAGGCGATCCAGGAAACCCGTATCCATTTTCGCGGCGCGAAAATCCGGATCGCTCAGAATGCGGCGGAAGAGCGAAATATTTGCTTTGATTCCGGCCACAAAATATTCGTTGAGAGCGCGCGTCAGCCGGCCGATGGCCTGGTCGCGATCCGTACCGTAGCCGATCAGCTTGTCCAGCAGCGGATCGTAGTCCATCGGCACGGTCCAGCCCTCGTACATCCCGCTGTCGCGGCGGATGCCCGGGCCCGACGGCGCCAGCAGCAGCGTGATCTTGCCTGGACTCGGGAAATAATTATTGTCTGGATCTTCTGCGTAGATGCGGCACTCGATGGCGTGTCCGCGAATCTGCACTTCGTCCTGCGTGAAGGGCAACCGCTCGCCGGCCGCGATGCGAATCTGCAGATGCACCAGGTCGAGGCCGGTGACCAACTCAGTCACAGGATGTTCCACCTGCAACCGCGTATTCATCTCCAGAAAATAAAAATTCTTTTGCTGATCAACCAGGAATTCAACGGTACCGGCATTCGTGTATCCAGCGGCTTGGGCCACGCGAACCGCTACCTCGCCCATTTTGCGTCTCATGTCAGCATCAACAATTGGGGAGGGTGCTTCCTCGAGCACCTTTTGATGGCGACGCTGCAACGAACACTCGCGCTCGCCCAGATACACGGTGTTGCCATGCTCGTCGGCCAGCACCTGCATTTCGATGTGGCGGGGGTTGACGATCGCTCTCTCGATATAAACTTCGCTATCGCCAAACGACCGCTCCGCTTCGCTGCGCGCCGCTTCGAGCAACGACTTCAGTTCTTCCGGCGCGTGCACCAGACGCATGCCTTTGCCACCTCCGCCTGCGGCGGCCTTCAGCATCACGGGATA
>PLEA01000211.1 GCA_003136335.1 Acidobacteriaceae bacterium
TACACTTAGGGCCGTTTTCGAAGTCAAAAAGGAAATTCCGGATGAAGCGAAGAGGTCCAATGCCGGTGTTGTCCGAGGCCCTCGTCCTCTGCTTCATAGCTGGTTGTCTCGCGTGCGGAAGTGGCCCTGCATCCCTCCAGNNCAGCAGCAACAGCAGTTGCCCGCAGGGTTAGGCGGTTCCAATTACGGCTGGTATCACCTCGATCCTCCATGCACTCGTGAACCCTACGGCGTCATCTACAACTACAACACGGCGGCCGCAACAATTAATAGTCAACTCGAACAGATGTACGGCAACGGCCAACGCCGGCTCCGGATTCCAATCTACTTCGCCCGCGGGATCAATTCCGGCACCATCATGGATTCCACCGGAGGGAACCTGGCACCGCAGTTTCAATCTAACCTGGCCGGTCTTCTTGCGGCGATTAAAGCGGCGGGCTTTCTCGAAGTGGAGGTCGGATTTTTTCCGCAGGCCAGCAACGATCCGACAAGCTGGACGACCTTCAGCGACGACTACTTTCAGGAAAACTGGAGCGTAATTCAAAACCTCCGTCCGATTATCGTGAGCAGTGGGACCCCCTACCACCTCGACCTGCAGAATGAGGGCATCCCACCTGCAGGCTACGATGCTCTCCTGCAATATGATCAGATGCTCTGGAACGACTATGTCGCGGCGTACGGCAGCAATGATACCTTGGGCTTCTCGATTATTGCCGACGCCGCCCATGTGGGACAGGTCAGCACCGTCTATGGGCCGAGTCTCTATGGGAGCAGTGGTTCGCCCCAACTGTTTGATGTTCACATCTATGACTTGACGGGCGCCGAGTTCGGAATCGCATTCAACAGCCTGAATGCCCAAGGCTATCAGGGAGTGCCATGGATCATCGGCGAGGCTTACTACAATGACCCCACAGAAGCAGCGGCGCTTCGGCAACAGGCCAATAACACGGGTCAGAAGGTCTTATACTTGACAGAGTGGCCTGAGACATCCAACCAGAGCTGCGATCCCAACGTCAACATGGCGCCGCCGTCGGACTTCTCGAACTATCAGGCGCAGAATTTCTGATTTACCCGGTGATCTGCGCCAAACTCGCTCTCGCCTCGGGCCGCAGGATGATCCCGGATTCAGACTACTGGGCTGAAAAGCCAAAGCTCAACTGTTGGTCGCGGTAGGGACGATCATCGCTGATCGCCCCCCGCACAGATCCGTACATGCACTCGTTAGCGCATACGGCTCTTATCGCGGATGAATGGCGGCAAGGGGATGCGCGGGATAATTTCCCGTGCTACCTTCCGCACGTCCACCGACCCGTGTGACACGCCAATCTCGCTCGGTGTCGAGGGCGTGTCNNCCGGTTGACGGACGTTCTCCTTGGTTGGGATAGAACCCGCGCGCGCCAGCTGTAGGTGCAGGGTTACCGCACTTGCCCTTTCGGTTGCAAGACGGGTTCACAATTCCACCATGGCTGCGTTTCGCGGGGCCCCCCGATAATCCCGGACGGCCGGTTTTCCCAGGTCCGGTTCGGAACCTTGGCATTTCTTCCATGGGCCTTCCCAGCTTGGCGAGGTTTAAGCGCTGATTCGCATGCGCCCCGACTTCCGTGGTTTGCCCACGGCCTAGCGCCATCTCCAGCGGAAGGCTTATGTCGGCTCAGAGTCCGATCACCCCGCTGTAAGTGACACCGCCATGATCCAGAGTCCCTTTGCCCGATGTAGGTGTTATCTGCATCAGGGAGCCGTGTACCGTCTCCTGTGAGGACATTACTCCTCAGTCATCGCTCTTACGGACTCATGCGCCGATCCCGTTATCTCTCCTCGACTTCGGCCTTAGGGACCACGCAACAATAAATATACATTGATGAGCATAACTCGTACATTTCGACACGCCATAATCAACTAGGGCGACCCACCCGCTAGACCTCTAATAGTTGGCATCAACAGCCGCTGCAGCTGCCAAACGTGGGTTGGTCCAGATCCGCCTTTCAATTATGTTATAGTTGTCACTATTCCATGCAAGGAGTGAGAACTCTAACATTATGCGACCCACTTCCTTCGATCCGTCTGTCCTTCGCCAGCACCTTCGCCGGCACAAGATCGCTGATCTGTCCGAGCTGAAACGCGTTCTCGGCACCAAGACCGATCTGACCGTGTTTCGCAAACTGCAGCAACTCGACTATCTCGCCAGCTACACCCATCGCGGCCGCTTCTACACCCTGCCCGAAATCGCTCACTTCGACGATCGCGGACGGTGGTCGCACCAAGGGGTCTGGTTCTCCCGTCACCGGACCCTGCTGGCCACCGTGGAAAGTTTCGTGAACCAGTCGCCCCAGGGCTACTATGCTCAGGAGTTAGCGGATGATCTGCACGCCGAAGTGCAGCAGCCTCTCCGCCATCTCGTCGAGCAACAGCGCTTGGTGCGAATGGAGGTGGATGGCCAGTTTCTCTATACCGCCATCGAATCCGTCCCTCGCCGCCAACAGCTGCTCGCCCGGCGCAGCGCTCAGGCCGTTCCTGTAGCCGTCCATTCCGCCGACCTCCAGGCTTCTCCCGATGAACTCAAGGCCGCCATCCTGCTGTTCTATGGCCTGCTCGATGAACAACAGCGCCGATTGTTTGCTGGGCTGGAGTCCATCCGCTTGGGCCACGGCGGGGACACTCTGCTCGGCGATTTCCTGGGCTTGGATGTACATACCGTGGCCCGCGGTCGGCAGCAACTGCTGGATCAGAATGTGGTCAGCGGCCGATCTCGCCGCACCGGCGGTGGTCGTACCCCGGCGGAAAAAAAACGCCCGACATAATCGCGGTTCTCCATTGCCTGCTCGAACACGATACCGCTGGCGATCCCATGACTGGCTTACGCTGGTCTCGCCGCACTACCACCACCATCGCGGAGGAGTTGGCCAAACTCGGCATTGCCGTCTCGCCCAATACCGTCGCCCGCCTGCTCCAGGACATGGGCTATTCCTTGCGGGTCAATCAAAAGCAGATCTCGACCAGCTGCAGTCCCCACCGCAACCTTCAGTTCGAATATCTCGCCGAGCTGCGCTACCGCTTCCAGCGCCGTCATCTGCCCATCGTCAGCGTGGACAGCAAGAAACGCGAACTCGTCGGCAATTTCAAAAATCCGGGCCGCCGTTGGGAATCTGCCTCGCGGCGCGTCTTTGATCACGACTTCCGCACCGATTCCATCGGGGTCGCCATTCCCTATGGGATTTACGATGTTCTGGAAAATCGCGGGGCTCTGGTGGTCGGCGTTTCCCACGATACCTCCGCCTTTGCCGCTCATGCCATCGCTCATTGGTGGCACCAGGAAGGCTCCACCCGCTATCGCGGTTCCCGCCAACTGCTCATTCTGGCCGATACCGGCGGCAGCAATAGTTGCCGCTGTCATGCCTGGAAAACCGAGCTCCAGTCCCAACTGGCGAACTCCTTTGCCCTGGCGGTGACGGTTGCCCACTATCCCACCGGTGCTTCCAAATGGAATCCCATCGAGCATCGCCTCTTCTCCGAAGTCTCACGAAACTGGGCGGGCGAACCGCTGGATTCCTATCAGAAGATCCTTAACTATGCCCGCACCACCCAAACCCAAACCGGACTTCAGGTCACCGCCTACCTCGACCGTCGTTTCTATCCTTGCGGTCTCAAGCCCACACGGGATCAAATTGCTTCCCTTCGATTACAGCACCACGAAACTCTTCCCGAATGGAACTACACTATCAAGCCTCAACTGTAAACTTGTTCTTGCGTGATGCCTAAG
>PLEA01000635.1 GCA_003136335.1 Acidobacteriaceae bacterium
AATGGCGCGGTCGTGGCCCAGTTTGGGCAGGTTCACCCAGATGTCGTGTCGGAGCGCAAGTTGCGGCAGGATGTTTTTCTGGCGGAGTTTGATCTAGAGCAGTTGTACAGGAATGGGCTGCGGCCGGTGCGGTTTGCTCCTCTCGGCAAATATCCGGCGGTGGATAGGGATTTTTCGTTTATTTTTGCCGATGGGATTTCGTTTGAGCAGATGCGCAAGGTGATCGCGGGCTTGGGCCTAGCGGAGTTAGAAGAGTTTCGTCCGGTAGAAATATTCCGCGCCGGGGGAAATGCGGAGGGCAAATATTCTGTATTGTTGCGGGTTCGGTTTCAGTCCGCGGATCGGACGCTGCGCGAGGATGAGGTGGCCCAGTGGTCGGGGAAGATCGTGGCGGCGCTGGCGGAATTAGGCGGGGTGCAGAGGGTTGGAGAAAATCCCCCACCCTAAATAGTGGGCGGATCAAACCTTCTCGGTCTCGCCAGGTTTCGGGCGGGAGAGTGAAGAGGGCGGCTCCCTGCTTTCGGGTTCCGGCGCGAACAGAATCCGGCTAGTCATGTCCTCCTGTGCAAAAGATGGGCAGGATGGGCCTTGCGCGGTTGAGCAAGGACGAGTACGATAAAGATGTTCTCATTTAGGCCTCGTTCCCGCGCAGGCCTTCCGCGCCAGCCGATCCGAGGCGGCGCCTTACGGATCCGATCAACGAAATCGATAGAATTTAAGAGAAGTTTTTATTCGCGAATAGCAGTTCGTTTCAAGAGTTGGGGTTCGTTCCAAAGTGTGTTCAGTCGCAACCCGCAACTGCGTCGATCCGATCCTGTGTGCTAGGCGGAGCTTTGCGCGAAGGCGGGGAGCGCGTGATTGGCGGGGCCTTTGAGATTCTGTAAAATTCTGCAACAAGTACGTAACAGCTTGAGAGGACTATGAACGCTGGACCAGCAAGACCCTCCGGTGGTGGTGGCGGGGGTGGAAGAAGAAGGCGGCGCGGACGCCGTCCACACAATCTGCGCGGACAGAAGCCCGGACCGGGCTTGAGCCGGGAAAATAAAGACGGCATCTACACGGCGCCGATGGATCACAGCTACCGGGCGGCGTTGGCCGGGGGCAACAACAATGGGCACAAGGGGGGGCGGCAGAGGCCGGGGTTTGCGGCGCAATATCCGCAACCGGAGCCGGAACCGTTGCCGATGAATGGAGATGCGAACCCGCGCATCTTTGCCTTTATTGAAGATTTGTTTTTTATGGCGAAGATTCAGGAGACGGCGCGCAAGCTCAACGTGAAAGTTGAGTTCGTGAAGACGGACAAGGATCTGATGGAGCGGATGGAGCAGAACGGCGACGAGAAACCTTCGCTGATTATTTTTGATCTGAACCTGGCGAGCGTGAAACCGCTGACCCTGATTCCGAAGCTGAAGAGCAGGCTGAAGAAGGGGACGTCGATCATCGGATTCCTGTCGCATGTGCAGGGAGATTTGAAGCAGAAGGCGCACGAAGTGGGTTGCGACATGGTGCTGCCGCGGTCGGCATTTTCGCAGAATCTGCCGCAGTTGCTGCGCAGGCATGGGGCGCCGGAGGATGTGGAGCCGACGGTGCAGTAGGGGCGGCGTCCGGATTGTGGAGCTTGCCTCGAGCTGCGGACTGAAGTTAAGTCTCCTCTCAGCCCGATTATCGTCTCACTTCACTTCGGCAGGACAAGGCGCTCCCGCTGCCTGCCATTGCTTCACCTTTGCGGCAAACTCCTCATGCGGCATGGGGACAGGACTTCGGCCCTCGCCGGGGTTCCAGGCCCAGGACACGAGTTTATCTTCCGTGAGGTGTTCGACGAGTTGATCAAGGTTCCGGTTCCTGTTTTGTTTGGGATCTTTGATCGACTGGCAAAGTTGCGCATCGGTCAGTCCCTGCCAGATCATGGGAGTTTTCGAAGGCGGCAGACCCCAGTTGGGTGCGCCGGGCGGCAGATGTGCTCCCGCCAGATTGTGGTCCTGATGACAGGCGCTGCATTTTTCGGCAGTCAGTCCGTGACCGTCAGGACCCCGCCGCACGTTCATGGTGTGCGGATGTCCGTTATCGCCCTGCCGCGGAGAGTCTCCCTGCGAATGACAGTTCATGCAGCGCGGGTGCCGCAACACAGGAACAAACGCTGTGAAGAGCGCTCGCTCGTCGCCTGCTGCTGATGCAGCCATACTCGCGGGCTTACTCTTTAAGTCCGCGGGCCGTTCCGCAACGGCTATCGGAAACCAGAGACAGAGTGCCCCGGCGAGCCCGACAAACCCTGTCAAAAACGCTTTTCGAACCAATTTGTGCAAGTGTTTCATACCGCCTCCGTCAGACGGATGGGTAGCCGACGGATTCGCTTTCCAGTAACGGCGAACACGGCATTTGCGATCGCCGGCGCCGCACACGGAACACCTGGCTCTCCGATGCCGCCGGATTTCTCGTTGTTCTCCACGATGTGAGTTTGGATCTCCGGACATTCATTGATACGCATCACCGGGAAAGTGTGGAAATTTGTTTGCTGCAATCGTCCGCTCTCGAAGGTCAACTCCTGGAATAGTGCGGCCGAGGCTCCAAAGATTGCGCCACCCTCAGTTTGCGCCGCGATAATGCCAGGGTTCACGTACTGTCCGCAGTCGATGGCACACACTAGGCGGTGCACCCGAACCTTGCCGTCCGTAACCGACACTTCGGCCACGTGCGCGGAATAGCTGCCAAACGCAAAATGCACAGCGATTCCCCGGCCCATCCCTTTTGGCAGCGGCTGGTCCCACCCCGCTTTCTGCGCCGCGAGATCGAGCACGCCAAGGTGCCGCGGCTGCTTCATCAACAGTCCGCGCCGGAACTGGTAGGGATCTTTTCCTGCCAGGCCGGCGAGTTCGTCTACGAAGCACTCAGTGGCAAAGGCAGTGTGAGAGTGTCCCACGGAACGCAGCCACTGCACGGGAACATTGATATCCGCCCGGTGCGATTCAACCGCCAGGTTCGGGATCGCGTAGGGCAGATCGTCAACGCCTTCGACGGACGCGGGATCGTACTCCTTTCCCTTCATCATCATCCCTTCGAACGGCGTTCCCGCCATGATCGATTGCCCGACCAGACGAGATCTCCAACTCACCGGATTCCCAGCGGCATCAACCCCGCCTTCGATGGCGTGCAGAAATGCCGGGCGATACCAGCCGCCGGCCATGTCGTCTTCGCGCGTCCAAATCACTTTGACCGGGGCTCCCGCTGCTTTGGCGACGTGCACCGCTTCCACAACAAAGTCGGACTGCGGATTCGCCCGGCGTCCGAAGCCTCCGCCCAGCAGAGTGGTGTGGAGCTGAACCTTCTCGTTGGGAAGTCCGGCGACCTTTGCAGCGTTGGCGCGATCCACCGTCTGAAACTGTGAGCCGGTCCAGATCTCGCAAGAGTCCGGGCGCAAGTCCACTGTGCAGTTCAGCGGCTCCATCATCAGGTGGGAGAGGTAGGGAACTTCGTAAACTGCCTCGATCTTCCTGGTTGCATTCGCCAGCGCAGCGGCGGCATCTCCTTCGTTCCGGACGGTCTTGCCGGGCGATTTCGCGCGCTCGCGGAAGTCCGCCATCATCTGACTGGTGTTGAAGTCCCGCATGCTGCCTTCGTCCCAATCCACCCGAAGGGTATCCCGAGCCATCTTGGCTTGCCAGAAGGAGTCCGCGATCACCGCAACGCCGGAGGGAACAGCGACAATTTTGCGCACTCCCGGCATCGAACGGGCCCGGGAATCGTCAAAGCTCTTCATGGTCGCGCCGAAGATGGGAGGACGGGCGATCACGGCGGTTACCATTCCAGGCAATTTGACATCGATCCCGAAGACGGCTTTACCGTCCAGTTTCTCGGGAGTGTCGAGCCGCTTGATCGGTTTGCCGATCAGTTTGAACGTCTTTGGATCTTTCAGCTGTACGTGCGCGGGCGGCGTTTGCTTTGCCGCAGCGTCGACCAGCTGCCCATAAGTCAGCTTACGATTGGAACCGTTGAACACCGCCCCTGAGTCGGTGCGGCAGGCCGTTGTTTCCACATTCCATTGCTGCGCAGCCGCAGCGGTGAGCATGGCGCGTGCCGCCGCCCCGGCCTGCCGGAATTGTTCCAATCCCGACCAAACGCTGGAGCTTCCCCCTGTCATCTGCATGCCGAAGGCCGGGTGGTTATATTTGGGATCGACTGGAGCAGGCTCAAAACCAACTTTGGTCCAGTCGGCGTCGAGTTCCTCGGCGAGGAGCATGGGCAAAGAGGTGTAGACACCCTGCCCCATCTCCGAATGGTTCACGATGACCGTCACCCGTTCGTCAGTTCCGATCCGCACAAAAGCGTTTGGCGTGAAAACATTGGCGGACGGCTGCGCCGAAGCCAGTTTACTTACTCCAGGCAAATAGAAGCCGAGCAACAAACCGCCACTGGCTGAAACTGAAAGCTTGATAAATTCGCGACGTTCCATCCCGGTGCGCTCCCGTCGAGTACTCACCTGGCACCTTCCTTTGCCACCATCTCGGCAGCCCGATGGATTGCCCTACGGATGCGCGGATATGTTCCGCAGCGACAAATGTTCCCAGTCATCGCCTGGTCAATATCCTCATCCGTGGGCGTTGGTTTCTCGCGCAACAGAACGGCCGCACTCATCAGTTGCCCCGATTGGCAGTAGCCGCACTGGGGAACGTCTTCCTCGATCCACGCACGTTGCAGTGGATGGCTCAGATTGGGCGACAGTCCTTCGATTGTGGTAACCGCTTTCCCAGTCGCGCGCGAGACTGGCGCGACACAGGAGCGCACGGCCTCTCCATCAATATGGACAGTGCAGGCGCCGCATTGCGCCATACCGCACCCGTACTTGGTTCCGGTGAGACCAAGTTGTTCGCGGATAACCCAGAGCAGCGGAGTGGAAGGATCGACGTCGAGATCGACGCGTTTGCCGTTAACGGAGAAGCCAATCATGGTAGGTCTCCTGGTTTTTCTCCTGCGTCAAGCGCCATTGATTTTACATCGTTGGGGGATGAGTTCATGGTTGGCGTCGACGGTGTGATTTCCTAGCCCGAAGGCCACGCCAGGGGGCGACCGCCGAGAAGGTGGAGGTGGAAGACGGATTGGCCGGCGCCGGGGCCTTCTCACTTACTTGCTCGCGTCGGGAGGGCCCGAGAAAGGGCTGCTTCCAACTCGGCAGGCTTAAACCCGAAGGGACCGGGTTTGCTCTTGTACACAATGCGGCCTTGCGAGTCGATCAGATAGATCCGGTCGGGCCAGCCCGTATACGCTTGTTCCGTTGAGTTGCCGAACTCGTCGAGTACAGCCGGGAATTCTATGCCAAGTTTTCGCACACAAGCTCCGGCGATGAATGCTCGATCTTCTTCCGTTTTCGGGCTGGCAAAAACAACGCTGTCTTTGATATTGCTCTGCATTTGCCAGACATCGCTGGGATGCGCTTCGGTGATGTACACCACCAGAAATGCGACGCGTCCGCGATACTGCCTGTAAAGCTTGTTCAGAGCGGGAACCTCCCGCCGGAATGGCGGTCAAGTATAACTGCCGAATACCAGCACGACAGGTTGTCGCTGATTGAGCGTAGCAAGCTGAACGCGCTCGCTCTTGTCCAACTTGAGCAGAGAAAAAGTTGGCGCGGGATCGCCCACGTGCAGACTGCCTGCGCGGGCTTGCGTCCACAGGGTTTCAAACGGGAACAGCATGAAGACGACCGGGCCGGGCATTCTGGCCATGACCCGTCCAAAGGCTTCAGGGGGCTGGTGCATGGCCCACCAGACGTAGGCTCCAAAGAAGGCGTAGACGATCACCAGGCAGACCAGGAGCCTGCTCAGGAGCCTACGCGTAAATGGGCTGAGCTTCTTCATTAGAACAAGATTTTCAGCGCGACCTGGATTACGCGCGGGCTCACGTCTGACTGGATCTGGCCGAAGGTGCCCGTTTGGATGTCTTCGATGTCGCTAACCGGCAGGCGGAAATTGGTATGGTTCAGGAGGTTGAATAATTCTCCTCGGAATTGCAGCTCTTTTGATTCGGTGAGGCGGATGTTCTTGAACGCGGAGAAGTCCCAGTTCACGTATCGCGGGCCCAGGACTGCGTTGCGGCCTTCGTTGCCGAAAACCTCGAAGCGGCCTAGAGGATCCGGTTGGAGTGGCTGGAAGGCTTTTACGTTGAACCACTCCTGAGGAGTGCGCGGACCCGAGTTGGGGTTTCCAATCACATTGGGGCGGTTGGCGGAGAAGCCGGTGATTTCCGGAGCCTGCCCTTGCAGCGAAACGTCGTTCGAGTCGAACACGGTGAAAGGCGTTCCGCTCATCGCCGTGAAGATCCCATTCAGCTGCCAGTTGCCGAGAACGTGTCCGTACCATGCGCTGGAGTGCTGCAAGAAAGGAAGGCTCCACTGGTAGCTCAGCACGAAGCGATGGCGAGCGTCGAACATGGAGGGGCCGCGCTCAGCAGCCAGGTTGAAGGGGTTTTGCGCCAGGTCATTCTCGCCCGCAACGGCCTGCGGAGACGATCCGGTGATGTTGAAAGAAGAGACGTCATCGATGGAGTGCGACCAAGTATAAGACGCGAGGAACGAGAGACCGTGCCCGAAGCGCTTACGCAGGCTGGCTTCAAGGGCGTTATAACCGGAATTCGCGAGGCTGGCGATTTCACCGACCGAACCATAGACACAATTATTGGGGTTCGCCAGGGTGCACCCGGAATAAAGGCGACGCTGGTTCACGTTGTTTTCGTTCGAGACGCCCACGCCGGGAATGAAGGCTGGCGGATTCCCTTCGATGAATCGAGGCAACCGGACGCCGGTAGTGCCGACGTACCCGGCCTGGAGCAGCCAGTCCTCACCGAATGAGCGCTGAATGTTCAGATTCCAATCCTGCGCGTAGGGTAGATGCAGGTTTCGTGCAACAACGAGCAGGGTCATCGGCTCGGGGAAGGGTACTCCGAAAGGATCCGGAGCATAAAACGGATTGGCAAATGACTTGATGGGAAATCCCAACTGAAGCGTCTTCAGGTACGGAGGCGCGCTGACCGGATCCTGCAGCGGACCGCCCTCACCGGTGTAGTAGGGCTCGTAGAAAATTCCGTAAGCCGCGCTGACCACGGTTTTGGCGCCGCCGCGCGGGTCCCAGGCAAATCCAACGCGCGGAGCAAAAGCCGTCTTCTGGGTTGCAATCAAGCCCCTGGGTACGCCCGAATCGCCGGGATAGAGAAGTCCTGCCGGAGCGTTTGGAAGTACGGTGGACTGCGCTCCGGGAACAAACAGATTCACGCGGTTCTTATTCTCGGTGGAGGGGAAAGGGATCTCGTAGCGAAGTCCGAGGTTCAGGGCGAGGCGAGAGGTGACCTTGTAGGTGTCCTGGGCGTAAGCATCGATGGCGCGGTCGCGAATTTCGCGGCTGAAATCGCCGCCACCTTGCAGAAAGACCACGGGGTTGCCGGAAAGGAAATTGGCAAAACCGTCGTTGTAGAGGAAGCTCTCAAATGAGGGAATGCCGGCGAATACAAAAAATCCGTTGGTGGCGATGCCCTGTAGCGCGTTGATCTGGTCGCGGCGGTAGCCTCCGCCAAACTTGAATTCGTGGCGGCCATGGATCCAGCTCAGAGAGCCAGAGAGGTCAAACGTATTCTGATAAGTGTTGCGCGGTCCGGTGATGGGGTCGCCGACCGAGGCGTATCCACCGATCTGAATGAATGGAGGTCCGGCGGCCGAAGGCAGCGTGGGAGCGTACTGAAATCCTAAGTTCGACAGCGGCTCGTGATTCAGGTGCTGGTCGAGCAGGAAGGTATTGCGGAGATAAGAAAAGCGCGCGACGCCGATGGTGGACGGGGAAAAGATGTGCGTGTCCTGCGCGACGAAGTTCTGCGCGCGGTCATACTCGCCTACCGGGAAGCCGGGGACATTGGCGCCGACGGGCGAAAGAGGATCTGTGGTCGGGCCGCTGCTGTACATGTAGCGGAAATTCAGCGTGTCGGCGCGGGAAAGATAATGATCGAGGCGCATGCCGAACTGGTTGTTATTCGCGCTCAGGGTCTGGGTGGCGATGAATCCATTTTGTCCAACGTTGGGCAGCGGGAAAAGCGGCAGGACACTCGCCGCTGTCGGATCGATGGGCGTGAAAATCGTCATTTGGTTAAACGGCACCGACTGTCCAAAAAACGTGAGCTGCCCATTAGGGTCGGATGCGCCTTGCGAGTTGACGCACATACCGCTGGTCGAGTTAAAGGAATCTCCGGGGATGGACGTGCACAGCTGCCCGAAGTTGCCCTGCGTTTCCGGTTGCGAAGCCACGGTTGCGGGCACGGATTCGCCCTGCCGGTTGCGGAAGCCTTCGTAATATCCGAAGAAGAAAGTCTTGTTCTTCACGATCGGCCCGCCGAAAGTCGCGCCGAATTGATTCTGCTTCAACGGCTGAACGCTGTGGGTGAAGTAATCCGACGAATCCATCGCATCGTTGCGCAGAAACTCCCAAGCCGCGCCATGAAAGGAGTTGGAGCCGGAGCGCGTGACGATGTTGGTCGTGGATCCGGTGTTGCGTCC
Source organism: Acidobacteriaceae bacterium (assembly GCA_003136335.1). Next base: position 8,528 of record PLEA01000635.1, read on the forward strand.
GAACTCCGCATTCGCGTTGTGGCTGAGAATCTTGAACTCGGCAATCGCGTCGATGGGCGGCTTGAGAACGAAGCCGCCGTCCACTGAACTGGCATTATCGGCGCCGTCAATCAGAAAATTATTCGATTCCGGCCGTTGGCCATCGACGGCGTAGGCCTGATTCTGCCGTGCCGGGCCTCCGGCTTCGAGAAGTCCAGGAGTCAGCGGCACGACGCCGGGTTGCAGTGTTCCCAACTGAGAAAAGTTGCGCCCGTCGAGCGGGAGATCGAGAATCTCACGCTCCATGACGGTTTCGCCGAGACTGCTGACCGTGCTCTGCACCAATGCGGCATCCGCCTTGATCTCGACTTGCTGCGTCTCGGAACCGACCTTGAGGCTAACGCTGACCGTCGCAGTCTCGTTCACGTCCAGGGAGATTCCTTGCTGCAAATATTTCTGGAAGCCTTTGGCGCGAACTTCCAACTGGTAGTGCCCGATCGGGAGTTCGATCAGCACGTACGCGCCCTGGCGGTCCGTCATTGCGGAACGAGTTAAGCCCGTCTCGACCTGTTGCGCTGTGACGGTAGCAGCCTGGACAGTGGCGCCGCTCGGATCCAGCACCGTTCCACGGATACTTCCCGTGATTTGCTGCCCGGCGACGTTCAGGCTTACAAAGACTGTCGCGATTACAAACGTCAGTGCTTTAAGGCTCCGCATGCATTTCCCCAGTTTCCCCAAGAGTTGCTGTGAACGTTGAGATGAAGACATCCCGAAAAAGCCCAACAGTTTCAGACTGCTGAGATCTCGACCCGCAGAGGGAGAGTGCGGCGATTATAGGGACGCTTAGCGGCTGGTCAATAATACGAAAGCAGTATTCGCTGTTGTCGAAGCGTGACGGACGAGGTCGTGGTGTTTTTTACGGGCTGCCCGGAGATTACTTAGCCCGGGGGCCACGACAGGGGGCGGCCGCCGAGAAGGTGGACGTGGAGGTGGAAAACGGATTGGCCGGCGCCGGGGCCGACGTTGAGGACGGTGCGGTATCCCTGCTCGATATTGCGCTGGCGGGCGATGTGGGCGGCGGCGAGGTGGCAGCGGCCGATGAGTTCGGCATCGGCGGACTGGGCCTCTTTTAATCCGGCGAAATGTTTTTTGGGGATGATGAGAATGTGCGTGGGGGCTTGCGGGTTGATGTCTTCGAAGGCGAAGACGTGGTCGTCCTCGTGAACTTTCTTGGCGGGGATTTCGCCGCGGAGGATGCGGCAGAAGAGGCAGTTGGAATCGGTCATGTTGAGTTCACCTGGGCTGGGTTACTTGGCGGAAACAATAACACATGAGGGCTGGTCTGGAAGTTATCTCAATAGCCGCTGGTGGTGGTTGGTGCAATCGTGGTCATTGCGGGTCATTGATCACCTTCAAGGAAGGAACCAGCCAACCGCCACGGCAACGATCATGAGCTTGATGAGCCAGCCGATCGCGTAGGACGCCACAAAAACCCGATGCAGCTTCATGAATGCGGCATTGGTGAGGATGAGTGGCAACGGGGCCATCAGCCATACCGTAACAGCTAGTTTCAACGCGCCAGCAGAATGTAAACCCAGCCGGGCGGCGACGCAGGCAAAGACTCCGCAGGTCAGAAAGGGTAACGGACTAGTGAGAGCAATCGCTGTGCTTTCCTTGCCCGGGCGCCAGATTTCTGGATAACTGTAGCGGCGATGAATCCAATCGCCGGCGAAGAACCAGTCGGTGAGCGAGGAGAGGATGCCGGCGCCGACGATGATCGCAATGAGTCGCGGCCAGTTCATGTCGTTTTCCTTCTGAATACGCGGGAATTGTACTCGCGCGAAGGCTTTTCGAGGAAGAGCCAAGATCGCCGGGACGGAGGGAGCGCAGCAGTGCTATAGCCCGCTCTAATAACATTGCAGTTTTCGGAGGGCAGATGCGCGTGCGTCAGGTGCCGTCCCTACGGGACTTGTTCCAATTCTTGGCGCGCTTTCCCGGCACTTCCGTGCCGGGC
>PLEA01000022.1 GCA_003136335.1 Acidobacteriaceae bacterium
CTGGCGTTGGTGGCGCCGACGGCTTTGCGCAAGCCGATTTCGCGAGTACGGTCGGCGACGGCGACGAGCATGATGTTAATAATTCCGATTGCTCCCAGAGCGAGAGTGATCAGTCCCACGCTTCCCAGAAACATATTCATCGCGTCAAAAATCTTTCCAATCTGGTCGATCGTCTTGATGGTATCCCATTCATCGAATGCATCCGGATTATGGGGGTCGAAGCCATGGTTGCGGGCAATAACTTTGTGAACTTCCAGCTGCGCTTCCTCGTGCAGGGCGCGCGACTTGGGCTGATAGTTGATGAAAGAAATCACATCGGTGGCAATCCCGGTATTCAGAGGACGGAAGTAGTCCTGCATGGCATGGAAGGGAACGAAGCTGCGCAGGTTCAGATTCATGTTGTCGCCGTGGCCGATTTTTTGCAGCGTGCCAACCACGGTGAAGCGAACGCCGTTGAGCAGAATCGTTGCCCCAACGGCCGGACGTCCTGGAAACAATGTGCGCCGGACTTCATCGCCGATGACGATCACCGTGCGTTTCTGCGCATCGTCCATGTCGTTGAGCCAGCGGCCCTCGTTGATGGGAAGGTTGCGAACCTGGTTGATCTGGGCGGGCACACCCATGATTTGGCCGCTGGCCTGGAAAAAGTCGCTCACCGCTCGAATATCGTTGCGGGAGATGACGGGAGCCGCGACACCTACGCTGGGGCATTCGCGGACGATGTCTTCGTAGTCGCGGTAGGTCAGATAATACTGGCGCAGTGCCGTGAAGCTGCCTTGCATGACGGGGGCGCGGCCCGACCAGATGAACATCACGTTTTCGCCGATCGAGTCGAACTGCCTCCGGTTACCAGCGCGGAACCCTTCACCCAGACCAACCAGCAGCAGCAGGGAACCTACTCCCCACGCGATGCCGAACATGGTCAGAAACGAGCGCAGTTTGTGCGCNNTGCGCCCAGAGGGCGCGGAAGGTTTGCCCGACAATGTCGAAGATGAGGCGCACGCTAGTAGAACATTATACGAGGACGGAGATGCGATCGTTCCGGAGACCCCGGACCTCATACCTGAGCCTTCTTTCGACGGCTCCGGCCCACCAACCCATCCGGCCGCGGTCCGCGTCCGATGCCCGATTTTCGATTTTCGTTTCGAATCGTGCGCGAGTTGGTTATGCTCTAGCGGGATGACGACGCTCGCCCTTTCCGAATTGTTGGGTGCCACGGTGTATGACCCGNNAGCGGGATGACGACGCTTGCCTTAACCGAACTGCTGGGAGCCACAGTCTACGACCTGTCCGGCGCACCCAGCGGACGTGTGCACGAGGTAACGCTCGCCCCGCAGGAGGACCGTTCCCGGATTTCCTCTCTCATCGTGAAAACCAAGTCAGGCAATCGCGTTTTGCCTTTTTCTGCGATTTCGGCCATCGATGGCGGGGTTCGCGCGACCACGGCGGCGGGAGCGTGGCCGGTAGTCAATGGCACGGAGGGCCTGTTCTTGCTGGAACGNNCTTGACCAGCAGGTCATCGACGTCAATGGACGAAAAGTGGTGCGCGTCAACGATGTCGACCTTCAGGTGGACTTCGGCAAGATCAAGGACAAGGATAAGGATAAGGATGCTGATCGGACTCATCCCGTCTTGCGAGTGCTCTCGGTAGACATAGGAGCACGCGGCGCCGTGCGCCGCCTATTGCGCGGTGTGGCGCCCAAACCGGCTTTGCAGGCGCTGCTGGGCAGAATCCCTCCGCGCAGTATTCCGTGGAATTTCATCGATGTAATCGAGACCGATCCAGCGCGGCGGGTGAAGCTGAAGACCTCCTATGAAGGCCTGTCCAAGCTGCACCCAGCCGACATTGCCGACATCGTGGAAGATCTGGCGCCGGACGAGCGCCAGGCGGTGTTTCAGACGCTGGACGAAGGCACGGCGGCTGAAGCCCTTGAGGAGGTCACTCCCAAAGTCCAGAAATCAATCGTTGAGTCCCTGGATTCGGGTCGGGCAGCAGACATTGTTGAGGAGATGGACCCCGACTCAGCCGCCGACCTGCTGGCCGATTTGCCCCAAGATCGTACCGAACAGATTCTGGTTCAGATGGAGCCGGGAGCGCAGCAGGACGTCGTTGAATTGCTGGAACATCGGGAAGAGACGGCCGCGGGCCGCATGACCACGGAGTTTCTCGCGCTCCCTTTGTCGGCGACGGTGCAGCATGCCATCGATTCGCTGCGCGAATTTGAGGGCGGGGTTGAGGCCGTAAGCACGATCTACCTGGTGGATTCTCACGGAACGCTGGCTGGCGCGGTGCCGCTGGCTAGACTGGTGCTGGCGGAACCGTCGACGCTGATGCTATCGCTTACCCAGGAGCCGCTCGTCCTTGCCCAGGAGGGGGTCGAGGAAAACGCGGTGGCGGAACTGTTCGATAAGTACAATCTCCAAACTCTGCCGGTGGTCGATCAGCACAGCAAGCTGAAGGGCGTCATTACCTCGGACGACGTGATCAGCATGCTGCGGGCGAAGCTGTAAGCCGGTTCTCGACTCACTCCGCGAAAATCTCGACCAGACTTTTCGTTTTTTTTTTTGACCCCGAAACACTTTTCCTTTGGTCAGATTCACTGCCTGCATTTATCCTGTGGCGTCGTTTGCAGCCCCGGAATCCGTTCCATCCATATGATGTTTGCGAAGAGTGCGCATGAAGTTTCTGAGACGCTCGAAAACCCGGCTGCTGTTGTTCCTCGCCGTCGTTGGACCGGGGTTCATCACGGCCAACGTCGACAATGATGCCGGCGGCATCCTGACCAATTCCCAGGCCGGGGCGCAATTCGGACACCTTCTGCTGTGGACCATGATCCCGATCACCCTGGCGTTGATCGTGATCCAGGAGATGTGTGCCCGTATGGGTGCTGTCACCGGCAAGGGTCTCAGCGACCTCATCCGCGAGGAATTCGGGTTCCGCATCACCTTCTTCATGATGATCGGCATTCTGGTCATCAACTTCGGCAACGTGGTCACGGAGTTCATCGGCATCGCCACCAGCCTCGAGTTATTTGGAATGTCGAGACACATCACCGTGCCGGTGTGCGCCGTCATCGTGTGGCTGATCGTGGTCAAAGGCCAATACAAAAGCGTGGAGAAGATCTTCCTGGCCGCTTCTTTTTTCTACATCACCTACATTTTCGCGGGCGTGCTGGCTCACCCCTTATGGAAGGACGCGACGATTGCAACCTTCAAACCGCCCGCGCTCGGCGCCTTTCGTGATCAGGCTTACTTGTTCATGGTGATCGGAGTCGTCGGCACCACTATTGCTCCCTGGATGCAGTTCTATCTGCAGTCTTCGATTGTCGAGAAAGGCGTCACCAAGCGCGGATTCAAAGCTTCCCGGCTGGATGTAATTACCGGATGCGTTTTCACAGATATCGTGGCATGGTTCATCATCGTGGCTTGCGCCGCCACGCTCTACGTTCACGGCTTCCGCGACATCAAGTATGCCGCGGACGCGGCCCAGGCGCTCAAACCTCTGGCAGGCGATTACGCCTACATTCTATTTGCTGTGGGATTATTTAATGCGTCGCTGTTCGCAGCCTCGATTCTCCCGCTCTCCACCGCATACACCGTGTGCGAAGGCCTGGGCTTCGAATCCGGGGTAGGTAGAAAGTTCGGCGAAGCGCCAGTGTTTTACTGGCTCTACACCTTGCTGATTGTGGCAGGAGGAGCGCTCGTCCTGATGATCCCCGGAGAGCGCCTGGTGAGAATTGTCCTCTGGTCTCAGGTACTGAACGGAGTGGTGCTGCCCTTTGTGCTGATTTTCATGCTGCTGCTCATTAACAAGAAGGAATTGATGGGGGAGTATGTTAACACCCGGTTCTTCAATGTGGTGGCGTGGACGACAACCGTACTGGTCGTCGGATTGTCCCTGATGTGGGCGTGGTCGTCCATGAAGGGATAGAGGGATTCGTCGCCCTGAGCCTGAGTCAATTCCGAATGACGGGCGCTTCGCTCAGAGCAATTTCCCTGCAGCCAACTCCCGCACTAACGTAAGATCGGCTTCCAGAAAGTCGTACTTCGGAAGTTCCTTGGGCTCGGCCCACTGGATGTCGCGGAAAATGCGGTTCTCGATTTCTTTCTGGAACTCGCGTACGACGAAAAAGCGGAGTTCGACCATGCCCCCGTTTGGATATTCGTGCTGAATGCGTCTGACTTCGTCTCCGATGGTAGCCTGGATTCCAAGTTCTTCTTCGAGCTCCCGGCGAAGCGCATCGCGGGGCTGCTCTCCCTCTTCAATCTTTCCGCCGGGGAACTCCCACTTCAGCGGCATGGTCTGGTGGCGCGTGCGCTGGCACACCAGCAGCTTCCCTTCTTTTACGATGAGTCCTGCGACGACCCGCTTCATACCTCAGGAACGGTGGTCTGCAGCGCGCTGGCCACGGGATCAACGCAACTGGTGAAGGTAAAGGCGAACGCGGCAACGCCAACTGAGCAGCGCAGTTCCAGTTCGTGCTCGCCGAATTCGTGGTTGTCCACAAGAAAATACATGCGGGCGGAGTTGACCACGACGTAGCTCTCTTTCTCGTTCCCGTTCGCGCCAGGCCGGAAGCGCGTGTCTCGCGTCGCCTGTTTACGAGTCAGCGGCTTGCCATCCTGCAAGACGACTACTTCGGCTGCAGCGGCGTGAGGGCAAGCCATGACCAAGTTCACGGCGGAGGCTTCGAATTTTAACCGCAGAATATGAGACCCACCCTCGGCAGCCTCGAAGTACTCTGCGGTCGAGGCCCAGCGTCCGGTGGAATAGAAAAAATTGTCCTCTGATTTCCCTGCAAGAACATAGTCGGCAATCTGATCTTCTTGGAATCCACCTTGGTTGCCGATCCGTCCGCGACGGTGTCCCAGGTAAAGTTCGCCAGATGCTCGGTAGCAGACTGCGCCCGCGTGATCTTCCTCGCGCACTGGCTCCATTAAGGCGGGCAGGTCCAGGTCGAGATCAATCTCCCGCAGCAGTTCCTGAATCACCTGCTCGCACTCCCCATAACCGCCCTCCCCGAAGTGGCCGAAGCGCAGATATCCGTCTTTGTCGAGCAGGTACTTGGTCGGCCAGCAGCGGTTCGCAAAGGCTTTCCAGATTTCGCGATCACTATCGATCACGATTGGGTAGGTGAGCCCGAATTCGCGGATGCCGCGCTCCACATTCGACTCATACTGCGCGAAGGTAAACTCGGGCGTGTGTACTCCAATCACGGTGAGACCCCGATCGCGATAGCGTTCGTGCCACGCCTGCACATAGGGCAAAGTGCGAACGCAGTTGACGCAGGTGTAATCCCAGAAGTCGACCAGCACCGCACGACCGCGCAACTGCCGGAAGCTGAGCGGAGTCGAATTCAGCCACACCCGGCCAATCTCCGGGGCGCGTACTGTACCCTTTTCGACTCTCATTCCTTGACTTTCATGCTTTTGATGTCAACGTTCGGAGGTTTCCAGTTTCTTTCCCACCAGCATAGCGCAGTGCTGGACAAGAGTCTGATGTTCAGGCGTGAAAGCCGCGGCGAAGTGGCTGTCCACATCCAGTTCGCCGACTACCTTGCCATGCACAAAAATCGGCACTACGATCTCCGACTTTGTCTCCAGCGAACAGGCCAGATAGCGAGGATCCTTGCTGACATCGTCGACCACTACCGTCTGACCGCTGGACGCGGCCGCGCCGCAAATGCCTTCATTGAGCGGAATCCGCGTGTGCGGCGTCATGGCGCCCTCAAACGCGCCCAGCACCAGCATGGGCGGCCGGGCACCTGGTTCGAGCATATAGAAGCCCACCCAGTTATATTTCAGCATGCGCTCGTGCAGCAGTTTCACCATCGTCTGCATGAGATCCTGGGCGCTACGGACTGCCTGCGCAACCTGAGTGAGCTCGTTGCGGATTTCGTCGATTCTGCTACCTGCGGCCATGAATGAAATCTTAACTCACCGCGTCGAATTCCCGGCTGTTGAAGCGGAAACGGCAATAATCTGCCGAATTCCTTTCGTGCAAGGGAAGAGTTCGGGATGAATCGCGAGGGCCAACGCCTGCGAACCCTGAAGCAGTGTAGGTGCGGGAGTATTGAGAAATTCATCCCGGATGCATAAAACGCGGCCGGAAAGCGCCGCGGCGCTCCGCTGCCAGTCCCGCTCTAGAATGATTTTCTCCAACGGGACGCGTTCTCTCGAAGCCGCTGGAGGAGACAGGCGATACGTCGCGCAGTGTGAGAGCCGGCCATGATTCTAGGGTTGGAATTGCCTCAGTTGGAGTTGGTTCAGCGCTGCCTGCAGCACATCCAAAGCCAATTGCGCGGCGTGTTTCGAAGCTTGCGGCAAGCCGCCCACCGCCGCGATTAGCGTGTCGCGTTTGAGGGCTCGAGTTTCGCCCAGAGTCTGCCCATTCACCAGTTCAGTCAGTGCCGATGCGCAGGCCATCGAGGGCACGCATCCCTTGGCCTTGAATCGGATTTCCGCAATGCGCCCAGACTTGATTTTCAGAGTAAGACGAAGCACATCTCCGCAGGCGGGGTTCTCAATCTCTGCAATGGCGTCTGCGTCGGACACTTCGCCCGCGTTGCGCGGATTCTGGAAGTGATCGAGCAATTGCGCAGAGTACATGGTATTCAAATTGTAAATGGCTCGCGCAATCCGCAAGTTTCTGGGCAGGCTTACTGCCGCTACCGCTGAGTCCCGACGGGAAAGTAGATACTCCAGCCACGCTGTCGGGCTACGATTTCCAGGTCGGGATTGGGATTCACCGCGAACGGATGTTTGGCCATCGCAAGCAGGTCGGCGTCCCAGCGGGAATTGCCGAAGGCCGCATCGATCCCTTTCTTGACGACTTCGAGCAGAACTTTAGGTTTGCCGGGTCCCGACGGAATGCAGGCGAGACGATCGGTGATCACCCCGTTCTCGAGTTGGACTTTCGTCGCCAGGATGTGGTTTTCGGGAATGCCGAATCGTTTCATGCCGGCGCGGATCACCCATTCGTTCGATGACGAGACGGCCCAGACATCGCAACCGCTCTCGCGGAGCCGGCCGACCAGTTCTTGCATCTCGGGAAAGATGTGCCCGGGGAATGCGTTCTCCATGAAATCCGATGCGGCCTTCATCATTACGGTCTCGGTCATTCCTTTGTGCATGGTGACCATCTCGCCGCATATCGCATCTTCGCTGACCTTGCCGGCTTTGTATTCGACGTAACGGGCGCGCATCGCGTCGGCAACCTCGGCCTGCACAATGCCTTGATTGATCTCCCAGTCGAAGAATCTTTCTCCGGCGTCGCCCGACCAGAGTGTGCCGTCGCAATCGAATGCCGCAACCCGCGGTTCCAGCCGCAGAACGGATTCGAGAAACTCTTGCCGGGTGAGATGTAACGCTGGTGCCCCAAAAGTTTCCATGTACTTCGACGATAACCTGCGGATGCCGAGATGCGCAAACCTGCTTGCCGGCGTCAAATATCGGTTTTGGGAAGGGCCTGGCTTCAGCCAGGCCGTCACGAGCCGCGCAGGAACTGGGCTTTCGCCCCTGAGGAATCACTCCACTTCGGGCTTAGTGGGGTTTCGCCGCCAGGGCGGCGTAATCCTCGGGAGTGTTGATGTTCAGGGCCACAAACGGGTCGCTCACGTCGACGTATTGAATGTGCTCTTGATAGCGGTGCTCGATGTCGCGAGCGCTCGCCGTCGGCGGCGCCTGCAGAAACGCTTCGATCAATTCGCGGCCGGCGAGATAGGGATGCCCGTGTTTGCCGGAAAACTCAGGCACGACTGCCCAGATGTTTTGCGGAGCGGATTCGTACGCATCCCGCAGCAGCAGTACGGTAGCGGTGCTGACCGGCGGGCGATCCACGTGTGTGATTACGGCAGCGTCCCGGCCGCGGTTGAGGACTTCGTGCAATCCCACTTGCAGGGAACTGAACTGGCCCCGGCTGGGATCGGGATTGGTCACAACCACTGCTCCGTTGGCATAGGCAATCGGCGCCAGGGCGGCTTCGTTCTTGCCCGCCACAATGAGAATGAAGTCGGTGGAGAGCGTCAGCGACCGAATCGCTGCAGAAAGGAAAGTCTCCTTCGACTGCTTGGCAACTTGAGGCGGCCAGGGGAGCAGGGCTTTGTCCGTGCCCATGCGCGAAGATTCGCCCGCGGCAAGAATCACTCCGGCAAAACTCGGGGCGCGGGACATGTTGCGGAAGATAGCAGAAAGCGAGCGGAAAGTCAGCGCGCGGAGAAGCGCAGCTTGCGTTTCCCCATTTCGTACGTAGGGGAGTGATCCTGACCGCACCGTTTTTCGAGGCGGGAAGGAAGGATCTCGGGCGCAAGAACGAACTAGCGCGTTGGATCGCCCTCCTCCCAAGCACCGGCGGTGGACTCTGCTTCAGATTCTTCCCGCAGTCCCTTAAACCAGCTCAGATGGGGCAGCGCCGCGCTGGCGTGGCGGCGGATCGCGATTAACTCAGCCGTGATGGCGACGGCAATTTCCTCCGGCGTGACGGCACCAATATCGAGTCCGACGGGCGCGTGCACCCGATCGAATAGATGTGCGGGGACGCCTTCTTTCTGCAAGGTCTTGAAGATTTCAATGACCTTGCGTTTGGAGCCGATCATTCCCACATAACGCGCCCGCGTTTGCACCGCCCAGCGCAGGATGCGCATGTCATCGCGGTGCCCGCGCGTCACAATTACGATATAGGAAGACTCGTTCGGCTCGAGCTTCTGCGTGGCCTCGTCAAAATCGAGGGCGAGGACTTCGCGCGCGGCCGGAAAGCGTTCTGGTGTGGCATAGGAGGATCGATCATCGCTGACGGTGACATCGAAACCGGCGTTCGACGCCGCCTGGCAAAGGTTGAAGGCCACGTGGCCTGCCCCGAAAACATAAAGTAATGCTGGAGGTAAAATCGGTTCCACGAAAACCTCCAGAGTGCCCCCGCACACCAGGCCCGTGTCGTACCTGGGATCCTGGTTCAAGTCGAACTTTAAGGTTCGGGGCTTCTCCGACTCCATGACTTCGCGGGCCGCTTGCCAGACGTCGGCCTCTACACAGCCGCCGCCAATCGTGCCCACAATCGAGCCGTCATCCCGAATCAGCATTTTGGCGGTGCGGAATGAAGGAATCGACCCGCGCACGTTGACGATGGTGGCCACCGCCCCGCGGCGGCCTCCGCGCCGAAGCTCGACGATTTGTTCGTAGATGTCCATGGCGTGTCGCTTGCAATTCTGATTATCAGTCGGTTAACAGGGGCGAGTCAAACTAGCGCTCTGGCAGGTCCATCCTCCATCGGGACTCGCAGACAGGATACAATCCTTGCGAATTTTGCAGGCGAGAACAACGCCTCTGGGACCCGAATTCATTTCCCATGGGGAGGGCGATCTTGAAGGCCGTTACTGTCTCCTTCGTCATTGCGGTAGCCATCCCGGCATTGACGCCAGTATCGAGCGGGCAACAGTCCAAAGGCGCGCCAGCGGCTCCGGTGCCCCCCCAGATCGCTGCCGCCCAAAAAGTATTCGTTTCGAATGCGGGCAGAGAAAGCTTCGAGAGCGTTATCGATGAAACCGTGTTCAATGGCGGCCCGGACCGGCCTTACAACCAGTTCTACGCCGCGCTGAAAAACTGGGGGCGATATCCACTGGTCTCATCTCCTGCGGATGCCGACCTGGTTTTCGAAGTCAGCTGGGTGCTCACCGATACTGGACTGAAACTCCCCGTGCTCGGACAGCTTCGTTTGCTGGTCATCGATCCGAGGACGCATTTCACGCTGTGGAATTTCACCGAGTACGTGCGAGGAGCGATGTTGCTGGGCAATCGCGACAAGAACTTCGATCAGGCGATGACAATCATCGTAAACCGCCTGAAGCTTCTGGCGAACCCAGCCGCGGCCGCGGCGGGTGCGCTGCCGAAATAGATCGCCAATTATGAAAGCCGTTCGCATTCATCAATTCGGTGGGCCCGAAGTCTTGGTGTACGAAGACGTTTTCGACCCGCAGCCGCGAAAAGATCAAGTCCTGGTGCGGGTGAAGGCTTGCTCGCTCAATCATCTCGACCTGTGGGTGCGCAAAGGACTGCCCGGCGTGAAGCTGCCACACATTCTGGGCAGCGACATTGCCGGCGAGATCGCGGAGGTTGGTGAGTATGTCACCGGCTTCACCTTCGGGCAGCGGGTGCTAATCGCTCCCATGCATTTCTGCGGACACTGCGTGAGCTGCCTTGCGGGATTGCAGAACCATTGCCGAGAGTTCACCGTTCTCGGCAACGCAGTCGATGGCGGAAACTGCGAGTTGATCGCCGTGCCCGCGGCGAGTGTAATTCCGATTCCCGACACGCTCGATTTCAATCAGGCTGCCAGTGTGCCGCTAGTGTTCGTGACGGCGTGGCACATGCTGGTCGGGCTGGCGGGCGTGCGTCCGGGGCAGACAGTCCTGGTGCTGGGGGCAAGCTCGGGTGTCGGAATCGCCGCCATCCAGATTGCCAAGTTATTTCACTGCCGAGTGATCACTACCGCGGGCGACGAAAGCAAACTGGAGAAGGGACGCGCGCTGGGAGCAGACTATGGCATCAATCATTACAAGCAGAAAATCTCCGAAGAAGTCCGCAAGATTACCAATAAAGAAGGCGTTGATATTGTGGTCGAGCACGTGGGCGCGGCAACGTGGGATGAAAGCCTGCGATCGCTCAAGAGCGGCGGCCAGCTGGTAACCTGTGGTGCGACGACGGGAAACAACGTGACTCTCGATCTGCGCCATCTCTTCGCGCGCCAGTTGACACTGCGCGGCTCCTACATGGGCACCATGAGTGAGTTGCAGGAAGTGCTGGGTCACGTTTTCGCAGGCCGGATGAGGCCCATCGTGGATCGTACGTTTCCCTTGATCGAAATCCGCGCGGCTCACGAGTACCTGGAAAAAAGCCAGATGTTCGGCAAGATCGTATTGAATCCTTAGAAATTCAGCGATCTCTTCTTCTTAGCCGGCATCGGCTTGGGGGTCTTTCCCGAACTTCCCTGATCCCCGCCCGTTGCGGTGGCGACCGTATTCTTCGCCAGATTGACGGTGAAACTGTCCACCAACTTTGCGACCGGCGTGCCTCCGACCGAATAGGGCGCGGAAAAATAACTTCCGACGATTTGGGTCTTGCTCACCTCCAGCCGCAGAAAACCGAAATTGTCCTGATCATATTGTTCGAGGGTCAGCCCGTTTCCCAGAGCCAATGGCGCCTTGGGATACGCACCGTTCACCCGCTGCAGTTTGCCGAGAATGGTATAGCCACCGGCGCCAGCGACGACATAAGGAATCTGCAGTTGCCCCTTCGGGCCCTGCACCACATTCGTGAACCGCTGATAGTTGTGGACATGCCCCGACAAGATGAGATTCGGATAGCGCTGGGTGGCGCTAAACGCGTTCCTCAGCACGTCGTCTACGGCGCTGCTTCCGGAGTGTTCGACGTCCCCGGAAAACGGCGGATGGTGAACCGTTACGATTAAAGCAAGATTAGGGTTGGCGGCCGTTAGTTCCTTCTGAAACCAGTCGATCTGATCCTGATGGATTTCGCCTTCAGTTTCGCCGACGTTGGAGAACAGACCGATAATGGTTGCCAAGGGAGTAGTGAAGGTCCAATAGACATTGGGCAAATCCAACTGCGTGCGATTGGCGCCAGTCTTCAGCGATCCCAGCTGTTCCGGATCCTTGGACATGAAATTCTGCACCCAACCGTCCAGTGGCACCTTGTTCGGATCCACCGGACCATCCAGCGGATCGTCGGGCTGGCAGTCATGGTTTCCGGGGATTGCCATGATGAAGCACGGATAGTCTTTGTAAGTCTGATAAAAATTGTCGCCATACATGCTGATGTCGCCGGCAAAGTACACCACGTCCCCCAGGTGATAGTAGAAGGCAGGCTTGCGGTTACTGTGCAGGTTTTGCGCATCTTGCGTCATCAACGCCGCAACAAAATCCTGCTGCTGGCCTCGGTGGTCCCCGG
>PLEA01000572.1 GCA_003136335.1 Acidobacteriaceae bacterium
AGCGTAACCCTGATCACAGTGTCCCTGCCGTTGCTCTCTTCCGCGGTTCTTTCGGCGTTCGCCCACCGGTTGCTGGCAATTTTGTACGGATGGAAATATGTGGGCTGGGGAACTCTGCGGCAGGTCGCGAGCTACGGTTCGGTCACTTTTATGATTATTGTGGCCGCCCGCCTCCGCTTTAAGACGGACGCGATCATCATTGGAACCTTCCTTTCGGCGGCTGCGATCACACACTTCACCATCGGAGCCCGCCTGGTCGATTACGCATCGGAGGTTGTGAGCAGCATGGCGCAGATTTTCACTCCCATGTCCAGCCACTTTCATGCGACCGGGAACTACGAACAACTCCGCAGGATCTTCATTGCCGGAAACCGGGCCTGCGCCCTGATCATGTTCCCCATGACGGTGGCTTTTGTAGTGATGGGCAAATCGGTCATCGAAGCCTGGGTGGGGCCGCGCTATCTGTCGAGTTACGTGATCCTTCTGATTGTTTTGATCCCCACCACGTTCCTCGAAGCTCAGTCGACGTCGAACCGGATTCTATTCGGAATGAGCCTGCATAAATCCCTGGCGTATGTGGTGCTCATGGAGGGCATAGCCAATGTCATCCTCAGCATCGTGCTGGTTCGACCGCTGGGAATCGTAGGCGATGCGTTGGGCACCGCCATCCCGCTGCTATGCACGTCCTTATTCTTTCTGCCGCGCCACATGTGCCGCCAGCTTAATATTCCCATCCGAAAATTCCTTGTGGACGCCTACTTTTTTCCGGTCATCCTTTGCCTTCCTATGATTCTCGCCATGCTGCTGATGCAGCGCTCCTTCTATGCACACCACTATCCGCAACTCCTCCTGAATCTGATGGTCGGCGTCGCAGTCTATGGAGTAGGCGTTCTCTGGTTTGTCTTGACCCGCGAACCCGCCGGAATTGAGCTTAAGATCAGGATGTTGCGTTATCTGGGACAGGCAGGAGCGCCCGAGCCGTGACAAGGACCCAAGGAACGATAGAAACCATGACTCTGCTGCAATGTCTGAAATGCAGTGCGAAGCTGGATCGTGGGCCAGAGCAATGCGTTTGCCCCAAGTGCGGAACGGCGTGGCCAGTGCGCGACGGCATTCCACGCTTTTTTCAGATACCAGAGCACTACTGGGGCGAAGTAAGCCGCAACCAGGCCCTGGAACTGATTGAGGCGGCCCGGCAGGGATCATGGGTGGACGCGGTGCGGGCCCGCTTTCCCGAGAACGATAACATGATCATTGGATTGCTCGATCCGCAGCGCGCATCCTGGGCGCCGATGCTGGGGCTCGATGAGAAATCAATCGCGCTTGATATCGGGTCGGGATATGGCTGCATTACTCAATCCCTTTCTCGTTTTGTTGGAGAAGTTTATTCGGTGGAAGCGGTGACGGAGCGCATCGACTTCACGCGGGAACGGTTGCGGCAAGAGCGGGTCAACAATGTCCGCCTGATGCAGGCGTCGGCTGCGGACCTGCCCCTGGCGGACAACAGCTTCGACTTGGTCGTCGTAAACGGCGTCCTCGAATGGGTTGGAGAATGGGACCTCACGGTTGATCCCCGCACGGTACAGATGAATTTTCTCAAGAAAATTTTTCGCCTGCTCAAAGAGGATGGCATTTTGTTAGTTGGTATTGAAAACCGTTTCGGTTGGACCTTCATCCTCGGGGAGCAGGACCACTCGGGAATGCCGTATACAACGTTGGTTCCGCGGGCGGTAGCGAACTGGATGTTAAGCCTTAATTCCAAGCCGCATTTCCGCACGGAATTAAATCCGCGCAAGCAATACCGAACGTACACGTATTCAGAGCGCGGATACCAAAAGCTGCTCAACGAAGCAGGGTTTGCGGCGACATCGTCGTACTGGGCTGAGCCTGGCTACAACCAGCCTTATAGCCTGGTTCCGCTCGCAAGGCGGGATTGGGTACGGCAGCACTCCGTGGAGTTGCTCGATCATCCCAGCGCTGCGCCTCGACGGAGCTGGCGTCGCAGGTTGAAGAGAATCGTCGCGCCTATGTCTTCCCGGCTTGTGCCCGATTTCGTGCTGCTGGCCTCGAAGCAGCCGGGCCGTAGAAACCGATTGGAAACGTGGATCGACGAATGCTTGGCGCCTTTCACAACAAGCGCACGTCCGGTGGTGTGGGAATTGCGCACGCGGGCGTTCAACGACAAATCCGTTGTCAGGTTGGGGGATGCGGAAACAGGTTCCGACCTTGCTTATCTCAAGATTTTCACCGGAAACGACGAAAGCAGAGCCTTGTATGAAACCGAGATCACGAACCGAACTAAGGTGCAGGAAAGCCTGAATGTTTCCGGAACCTCACGGGTGCGGGTTCCTCAGTCCTACGGCACGCTGCAGATCGGCATTACCGCTTATCACCTGGAGGCAGCGTCGCGCGGAACTCAAGTAAGCGCCATGGTGCGCGAGTTGGGTTATTTTGAAAATGCAAAAAGAGTTGAGCGGGATTTTGCGACGATCTGCGACCGCATCCTCGAGCTCACTTCGGCCCTGCAGAACGTATCCGGAGTGCGGACAATCCCGCGAACCTGGCGCGAGATTCCGGAAACTCTTCGCAGCCATCCCGACCTGACTTGCGCGATTGCGGAGAGGAGATATTTTCAAAAGGCATTTCCGGAGTCTTCTCTGACCTGGATTCAGCATGGCGATCTTTCGGTTGAGAATGTTCATCTCGACCCAAAGACCGGAGAGTTCGAAGCATTCGACTGGTGCGATTTAGCCGGCGGTCTGCCGCCTCTTTATGACTTCTTTCAGTTTTTCTATTCGACTGGATATCTTTCTCCTGCGGAGGAAACGGTGCGGTTTGCCTCCGAAGAGGACCGGTGGATTGCCACCTTCAAGGCTGTATTCCTTTCGGACTCCCCGTTTGGGCGAGTGACTCGACGCCTCATCTCTAATGCCTGTGAACGATTGAATGTGTCGCCAGAACTGGTTCCGTCGATTCTGCTAGAATTTTTGATCATTCGATCCAATTACTATCAGCCGAGGTCCGAAGCGCAACGTCGCGTGCAGGTCCGCTCGCTCGAACTGTGTATCACGGAATTTGAGCGGCTGCAGTCGGACTGGAAACAATCCGAATCTACTTCCACTCGGTCGGTGGCCATGTCGTAGCTCTTCCTTCCATGAAGATTCTGTGGGTAAAAGCTGGCGGCCTGGTGCCGCCCGACACCGGTGGAAAAATCCGAAGCTACAACATCCTGCGGGAGCTGGCGCGCCGGCATTCCATCACTTTCTTTTCCTTCTATGCTGCGCACCACCGCGACTTGCATCCGGAATTGAAGGATGTGTTTGAGCATGTCGTCTGTGTGCCGCTCCAACTTCCCGCACCGAAGAGCGTGACGGAGATGCGGGACTACGGCATTCGTCTGCTCTCTGCACAACCCTACAGCATCACAAAGTATTGTCTACCCGAGGTGCGGCGCAGATTGCGAGCGCTGCTCGAGCAGGAAAGTTATGACGTCATCCTCTGTGATTTTCTGATGGCTGCGGGCGTGATCCCATGGGATTGGCCTGCTCCAAAGGTGCTGTTCACCCACAACGTGGAGGCTGCGATTTGGCGACGTCACTATGAGGTTGCCAGCAATCCGATTTGGAAAGCGATCTCGTGGGGGGAATGGAGAAAGATGGAAGCTGCGGAGCGGCGGTATTTGCGACTTGCCGACCGGGTGCTCACAGTTTCCGAGACGGATCGTGACGCATTCGCCGGCTTTCTTGATCCCGGAAAACTAACCGTGATCCCCACCGGCGTGGACGTGGATTATTTCCAACCCATGCCCGTGGAAGAAGCTGCGAATTCCCTGGTCTTCACGGGCTCAATGGATTGGCTTCCGAATGAAGACGCGATTCTATACTTCGTCGAAGCAATTCTTCCCTTGATCAAGAAGCAGTGCCCCGAAGTGTCTCTGGAAGTAGTAGGCCGAAGCCCTTCCCGCAAGCTGCAAGCGCTGGCGGAGCGGGAGAAGAGCGTGCGCCTCACGGGCTGGGTGGAAGACATACGGCCATTCGTGGCGCGAGGCTCGATTTGCATTGTGCCGCTGCGCATCGGCGGAGGCACGCGGCTCAAGATTTTTGAAGCCATGGCAATGAGCAAAGCGGTCGTTTCCACATCGGTGGGAGCCGAGGGCTTGCCCGTGCAAGCCGGGGAGAATATTTTGCTGGCAGACACGCCCGGCGATTTTGCCGATTCTGTGGTTTCCCTGCTGCGTGATCCTGAAGAGCGGAAGCGGATGGGCGCTTCCGCGAGAGTTCTGGTGCAAGAGAACTATAGCTGGCCCAAAGTCGCGGAGAACTTCGCCCGCGCCCTGCACGATGTTCTCATTTCCTTCAAGCCGCACGAAGTTTCAGACAACTGAAGAGGATTTCAGTTTCATTGCAATCCTGTGGGCATCCGCGGTTGTCCGTTAGAAGCCTCGCATAGGGCGACGGCGGTTCATGCTGTTCTCGGCGGTTTGGCAGGCTTCCGATACGTGATTAGAATCAAAACAGGAAGTCAATCGGAACGCAGCTGTTATCGACCTTTGCAATGAAACGGTTCCTTCTGTGGTTCACGGTGCTGAGTTTGAGCGCAGCCGTCTGTGCGGCGCAGAGCCCCGCAGACGTCCGCCCTGAAACGCCTAAGAACAGCAACTGCGGACCGCCGCAATATTGCGCTCCCACCGACCGGCAGCTACGGCTCTATCCGGACAAACCCCCTGCGATCGGACGCGCGGGATCGATTATTAGCGATCCGACTTTCGGATCGCGCATTCTGCGCGTAACTGACGGCAGATCGGATCCGACCGAGGCGGGCCGTCCACTCTACACACCTTCTTCTGCGGAACAGAATTCGTGGAACAAGAATTCCACGATGTTCTACGTGAGTACCTCCGGGGGCTCGTTTCTTCTTTACGATTTCGACCCCGCAACCATGAAGGTGCGCCCCGCGAGAAATCCGACTTTAAATTTGGGCGGAGAACCACAGTTCAGCTTCCAGAAGGCCAACATTCTCTATGGCCTGAGTGAGCGCGTCTTTGAGCAGTACGACGCATCGACCGGACGGGTCACCCCGATCAACAATCCCTCCAAATGCGTCAAAATTGCCTCTAGCGACTACGGAAGCTCGGCCACGGTTAGCGCCGACGATAATCGATTCATGGAAACCATAGGGCCGCAACAAGACGAGTATTACCTGGTCTACATTTACGACCGAACCAAGGGATGCCGCTGGCTGAACACGCAGACCGGTGAAGTTGGCGGGCAGTGGGGACCCACAGGTACGATTTCCGTTCCTGACCGCCTGCTGATGCATAACGCCCGCATGTCGAAATCTGGAAAGTTCGTCGACATGAGGCCAGGCCGCAGTCTCGTCGGCCATGACTGGGCGGTCTGGGAAGTTGACACCTTGAATGTCCGCGCCTGCCCCCGAGCTTGCGGCGGACACCACGTGCTGGGCTACTCCCACATTATCAGTTCGCCTGCTATGACCCATCCCCTCGACCTGTGGATGAGGCCGCTGAATAATCTGGACAGCACGACGCCGCTTATCACCGGGTTGGAACCGGACAAGGGACCATGGTTCGATTCTCATTACTCGTGGAACAATGTGGACCCGGATGATTCCACCCCGGTTTGCTTTTCAACCTACCAAACAACCAATCCGGATACGTCTGGGGCGGCGCCGCTGGTGACCGGTCCATGGGAAAATGAAATCGACTGCGCGGAGACCGATGGGAAGGCCTCCAAGGTTTGGCGGTTTGCCCACACCTACAGCACTGCCAGGAACGGCTTCTGGTCGAGCCCGCGAGGGAATGTTTCGCAGGATGGACGCTTCTTCATGTTCACCTCCGACTGGGAAAACGAGCTTGGAAAGGCGCCAAACGGCGAACAGCGGATGGACGTTTTTGTGGTCGAGCTGAAATGATGCGCTGGGAACCGCGCTCAGGGCCGCGGCACGGGAAAAATCCTTACCAGCAAATTCCTTGATAAGACGCGCCGGCAGCGGGGCGGCCAGCCGCCGCAAGATTGATAAGATCGATCACAATCTGATTACGCCCAAGGCAGGCGGCCAGTTGTTCCTTGTCGACCTTGGTGGCAATGACCGCAACCTCGCCGCTTCGAACCACTTCCTCAAGATCGGCGGAGAGCAAGGATCCAATATGGGGAATGACTTCCTCAATGTACTGGCGATTCGAGCCAGCCAGCCGTCCCAGCGATACGTCTCGATCCCAGACCCTCACTTGAATGCCTTCTCCCAGCAGCCGTTTGATCATCTGCACTTGCGGACTCTCTCTCAGGTCGTCGGTCCCGGACTTGAAACTTAACCCCAGGAACGAAATCTTCTTTTTGTTGGTGCGCAAGACCGCGTCCACCGCGGTCGATGTGGCGTGTTGCTGAGTAAAACCGACTTGAGCAGCGGTAGCCCCAGATCGAGCTCTTTGGCGCGATGAGCCAGCGCGCGCAAATCGTTGGGCAGGCACGATCCGCCGAAAGCAAAACCGGGAGAGAGGTAGGCTTTGTGTCGGAAGTGTAGATCTTGGTGACCGTCTCAGTATCGACTCCCAGGCTCTTGCACAGCGTTCCTAACTCGTTCGCAAATCCGATCTTCACTGCGTGGAACGCGTTGCATACGTACTTCACCATCTCTGCCACCGGAATGCTGGTTTCGTAGACCGGACTGGAGATGGTTTTACACAGTTGCCGCGGCACGGTGAGATGCGCCGGATCCTGCGCGCCCAGCACGGTGTAAGGAGGCTGAAGAAGCACCAGTGGGTCACAGTGCCAACACGACACTGTGTAATGCTGTCCTTCGATCTCAAGTTCCAAGATGTGAACATCTTGGGAGTGGTATTACAATCCGCACTAGTGGAAGTTGCGGTACGGCTAGTGGCGGAGTTCTTCCCTTGCTGTCGGGCAAAAGACAAGACCTTTGCCCGCTGAGGGTAGTCGTCGGGATTACGGTTCTTGCCGAACATAGGCTGTGTGAAAAGTGCAATGGCAATCACCGCGACAAGAGCTTTCATGTTTAATTTATTCCCCCTCATTTATTTGGCAAATTTGGCAACTCTTGTCGTCCTTCGCGCGGTTCGAAAGAATCATCACAGGTGAATACGCCCGTCGCCGTCGCCGCGGTTGACGTGCATACGGTCAAGGGCGCCAGCTTCGGAGCGCAGCGCGTCTGCCACGGCCTTGGAGACTGCAAGCAGATAGTTTGAGGAACGGCTGAAAAAGCCAAGCTTGCGCGACTCCGCTTGCCATTCGCTATGCGTCTGGTTGGTCAGTATCACTTCTGCTCCCAGATCTCTAATCGCATTCTGCGTCAGGGCCAGCAGTGGGCGCAGATGCTCCTTCGTGGCAAGCCCGTCCAGGATGGTCCCGACAACCAGGTCGCCGAAATAGCTGTTGTGGTCCATCTTCGTGACGAGGGCCACGGACCAGCCTACGATCTCTCCGGCTGAACGCAGCACAAAGCGTTTGAGCCGCCCCTGTGTATCGGGGTACAGATCGGCCAAGGTGCGCTCGTCGCGCACCAACGAGAAATTAAGGTCTGCGCGACAGCGCTCCCAGATTGCATCCGTTCCATTTGGCCAGGAGGTTGCCAGTTCGAGCGAGTAGTGCTGCAAAGGCGGACTTGGGTGAGCCAGGCGCCAAGCTCTCAGCGCTACGGAAGCCAAACCGAACGCCGCCCCGGCCGTGGCCAGCCATCTCCGGTTGCCGGTGCGCAAGGGCCCGATCTCGCTCAGGAACCGCGACGCGCTGATGACCGCGAACTCAAATGGTACGGGGTTTACCCACCACCCGGCAGCCTTCAGCAAGCGCGGGAGCGGATTCTTCTCGCTCCCCATCCCGACTGCATATGCGTAGGGACTGCGGCCGGTCACGAACTTCAGCATCTGCAGGCCGACGCCTGAGAATTTCCGATCCACCAAACCCTCACTCAAAGGGCTCTGAATATTGACGAGCGGAATCGTTTGCTTCTGGAGCCAGCCAGGTTGCTCGGTGAGGAACACTCCGCCCCTCACCTCTCCGCTTTGATCCACAGCGACATAATGTCGGGAAGAAATCCCTCCGGGGGCCTGGTCTGCCGTTTTCGCCGAGGCGTTCTCAGGCAACAGGAACGGGGGCTCCGCGTGGCTGCGCAAGCGTTCATTGAAGGCGCGGCAGGCCGGGATCAGAGAAGCCGTGAGAGGCGTGAACTCAACTTTCATTCGTTAGGAGGTGCCACGAAGAGTCTTCTCGGCCAGCCAGCGCCACTCCAGCCTGCGGCGTGCGCTGGCGTTCAGCTCGAAGACGCCCCGCTCTGCTGCCAGATGATCGAGGAGTACATGCGTAGGTACGAACCAGCCGTTCTTCTTGCTCAGGCGCTGCATGAGGCGTGCGAAGGTTGGATCTAGTTTGCCGTCTGATACGAAGCCATGGCCGAAGTGCGTGTACATGATGGATGCCCCGCCGTCTTCCTCTAAACGGTCCTGATTGGCGTCTCTGATGGTCTTCAGGAACGCGGGTCCTTGTGCGCCCTCGCTTCCCGCGAACCAGCGGTTCACCCATGGCCGTTGTGGATCGTGGTAGGGCATCCACGGGCACATGCGCAGCGTGTTGAAGTCAGAAAAGATGAAATTGCGGCAATAACGAATGCGATCGCGGCATATGTCTCCCCAGAAGTACGGGTGTCCTTCGATGTGGCCGAAGTGTCGATGCGCTGCTCGGAAGCCTGTTAACAGGTTGTATACAGTGCGCCGGATTCCAGTCAATCGCTCCGGTCCCCAATAGAGCGCCTCACCGTTGTAATGGTTGGCCATCGACACTGGGTCGTCCCCGAAGCACCCGCGAAACCGATCAAGTCCTTCTGCCGTTTCTTGCCGCATGGAGGTGTGCAGCGTAGCGTTGTGCCAGGCGACCTCAAAACCGTGCGCCGCTAACTTCCGCACATGCTCCAGATATTGCGGATTGGCGCAAGTTTCTCCGCCCGAATTCGGCTCGCGCCGGGCTCCCAGCGGCCACACCGCGATGGTGGTGCGGAACCCAAGGTCGGCAAGGAACTGGTACACTATCCGGCTCACTTCCAAAGATTGTCCGTCAGGATCATCGAATATTGTAAAGGCGAACCGTTTTCCATTCGGCCACACAACCGGCTTCAACCAATCACCCATGAAGGCGTTTCTCCAGCATCTCCCGGATCTGGGCGTAGGAGGTCCACTCAGCAGCCTCTTCCAGGTCGAACTGCTCGCCGAATTCCTCTTCCATAAGCGTCAGCAGGGTCACGGCCGCGATTGAATCCCACTTGGCGACCGAATCCCGTGTGGCTTCGCGCACGTTCTGCTCGTTCAAGCCCGTAAACACTGCACGGAAGAGCGCCGAAAGCCGCACGTCGAGCTCAGACATGAGCAGGGATCTCGTCAAATGCGTGCGGGAGTTGCGGACAGCGCGTGTCGAAATCCTTTCGCGAAAGGATAGCAGCCGATTCCGGAATTTTCAGGTCGGCGAAAAATTCCTGAAACGGAGTGTTTCGCTCTGTGGTTTCAAATTCGAAGGCGATGCGATCCACATCCAGGCGCTCGAAAAAGTAGCGGAGAGTCGCATGCTCGATCCGACGCGAGAAAGCGCGGCAACTCATGACCCAAGTCGAGACAGTGGCTTCACGTCCAACCCGGCGACCCAGGAGCACCGCGATCTTGCCTAGGGGACCGAACTTATCCTTGTACGCCACGGTGAGCAGGAAGCTGTCGCGCTGTGCCAGCATCTCGCGCCAGCGCCCTTCGGGGATGCGACGGCCATTCAGATTGAACTGGTTTGTTTTGTTGACCAACTCGAACGCGCGCCCATCCTCCGCATTGCGCGAAAGTTGAAACGACAGACGGGCCTTAATTCCGGCGAGAAAAGCCTCCTGTAGGGCAGGATCACCCGGCGCCTCCTGCACGGTGGCGGCGGTGGCGGCGCGCTGCAGGCTTCGCGCACGGATGCGGTCCTCGTCGCGAATCTTCGGCTTACCGAACCACTCCCGCAGGGTCACGAAGAACTCAAGCAGTCGGGCAGGATCGTTGCGTGGAAAAACCAAGGGTCGGATGTCCGGAAAATGCGCCTGAACTTCCGCCGCCTCCAGCGGACTGTCGTCAATAAAGGCTACCGCTTCAGGGCCGATGTTCCACGCTTTCAAGATGCATGCTACGGATTCCGACTTCGCGTGCCAGTGAATCTCGGCAGGGAAAAAGCTCGTCCGGTGGACCAATAAGTCGGTTCGTGCGAGGGCCTGCTCTGCCAGAGCGCTATCGTTCTTGCTGGCGACGGCAATCAGCACTCCGCGTTCGGCGAGCGACTGGAGAAACTGCTGATATAGTCCGTGAATCTGGGCGCCGGTCTCGAGCGTAAAGCACACACCCGACACACCGACCTCGCCCAAAATGCCCTCCCAAAGCGTGTCGTCCAGATCCGTAATCAGTCCCTTGAGAGGTGCGGCCGGGGCCAGCAGACGGCTCATCAACTCCGCCAGTGCAGAGATGTGCGTCACCCGGTACGGAGATCCCTGGCTCAACTCCGTGCGCAAGTCAAAGCGGTCCGAAGACGGCGACTTGAGATCGAGTTCGGCCGGACTCAGCAGCCGGACACCCGAACGGGACCCGCACCATCTGGCGAATTCCCACGTGGGACTCCACACCTCGGCTTCGAAACCGGCGGTCTGCGCGGGGACACTGATCTCCAGCGGCGGCAATGGTAGAGTCGGAAGTGCGATTACTACGGGAACAACTGCAGAGATTTTCTCTACAGCATGTTGCAGGCGAGCCAAGCCTGCACGGACGCCACCGACGATATCGCCGAAAAGACTCGGCGACCAACCACCCAAGCGGCGAAAGCCAAGCCGCGGATCCAGGTCGTACCATTCGCAAACTAGCGCCACCGCCGTGAATCCCTCTGGCTGAGTGCGCTCGAGACTGCCTAGCAGGTCGCCGTACAGAGTAGGTTCAATCTCGATTTCGAACTTGGGATGTTCTCTTAGCAGGTATGCCTGAAGAAGAGTCTGCAGATGGGTAGGCGTACTGGAGCAACCCAGCAGGTAGCGGGCTCGTTCCGTTCCCGCAGGCCGGGCTTGCTGGATCAATTCCAAGGCCTCACGCAGTTTCATATTCTAGAACAATCGTCCGGATCGATAGATTGAAATCGTCTGGATCCCGGTCGGGCTGCTTCGGAGCGCCAATCCCATCTTAGTTGTAAGGGTGATTATACTTGTAACGGATGCACCACGTTTACTTCGGGCATCGATCCGATCTTGCTTCGGGTTATCGCGCCAATGAGCCGCGTACGAAGCGCTTCAGGGAGTTGACTCCGCCGTCACTTCACACTAGATTTTATGACGATTCGCCAAGGCTGGCGATGCCGCTTTCCAGCGATGAAAAATTAATAGCTAGCCGGCGCTTGTTGTCAGTCCCTCAATCGCTCGGGCTGTCCCGTTACATGACAATCCTGTGCGACTCCATCCAGTTTGATCCGTCCCCGTACGCCGAGCTCTACAGTATGCTTGCGGTCGCAATCACAGGTATTGTCCTGGCCGGACCTCGTTTTTGCGAGAAAAAATGGGACTCACGGTCTCGCCTGGCGTTGCTGATAGCTTTTCTGGCTACGCCAGCGTTAAACGGCGTGTCGGCCTTGCGTCATCTGCGCAGACTTAAGGGCCCTCCGCAGAATCCTGAGCGGAACACTGAACGATTGGCGAAACATCGTCATTGCAGCCAAAATCGCGAAGGGGGCGAACAGACGGCGCAAGCTTGTGCTAAGGCCCTGATTACGTCAACTATCGCAGCCTTGAAACGATTGCGGTTAATTTTTCGATGTAGAATATCTGATCGCCCGGACACGGAGTCGAGGTCGTGAATGAAGACGATTTTAAAGTCTCGGTGGCAATGTGTACATTCAACGGAGCGGCTTTCGTCGAAGCCCAGCTCGAAAGCATTTTGGCCCAGTCCCGATCCCCTGACGAAATAATTCTTTGCGATGATGGTTCGACAGACGGAACCATCGACGTCGCAAAGAAGATCTCAAGCAAATACCCAGACAAGATTCGAATCATTCGAAACGAGCGGCGACTAGGTTGTTGCCGTAATTTTGAGTCGGCCGTCAGCCTTGTGACGGGGGACATCATCTTTCTGAGTGATCAGGATGACTTCTGGTTTCCAGACAAAGTTGCCTCAATGCTTCGCGTTTTTGCCGAGGATCCTGATGTCGTCATGGCTTATTCTGATGCTGTCCTCACGGATGGCGACCTCCGACCCACCGGGACCGTGTTCAATCGAAGGAAAGACACGGATCTTCGAAAGACACCGTCCCTCCAACAGTTAAGCCGGGGGGTAGCGTTCAACGGGCCGATGATGGCGTTCCATTCACGATTGAAACCATTCGTCATTCCGTTTTCGCCACTCTCCCTCCAGTGGACTCACGATCATTGGATCGGCTTCATCGCCTACGCCGTAGGAAAGATAGGGGTGATTGAACGCCCTCTTGTGTATTACCGGCGTCACGGGAAGAACGAGGGTGGCGACGCCGAGTTCGACGGGGGCCTTCTGTATCAGTGGCGAGTCGTCAAAAACAAATATACCGGCTCGGAAGAATATGGCGAGCGACGGCGCGGATGGGAAGATATGGTCACACGCCTGCACGAGATCAGAAACGGCGGATTACCTCTCAGCAACCCCGCGAAGCTGAATGAGTTGTTGCAGGTGTCTGAGCTGTGCCTGCAATTTGCCAAGGCCCGGCAGATGCACAAGACAAAGACTCGCTTTGCGCGGGCACCGAGTGCCCTGCGACTTTTGTTCGCGGGGGACTATCACCGCTACGCTCGCGGTGTTAAGAGCTTTGTCCAAGACCTGGTGCTTTCCTAGTCGTCCTCCCCGGCATCGCCCCGGTCGGCCACGAAGAACTCCCGGTGGCAGCGACGGAGGGTCTGGCTGCGGTGAGGGACCCTACACAGATCGCAATTGCGTTGACACAATCAAAATGGGATTCCTACTTCCACTTCGAACGTTTACACGGGCAACACGGGATGTGAATCGTCCTCGAGCAGGAAAGTTATGACGTTATCCTGTGTGATTTTCTGGTGGCCGCCGGCGTAATCCTGGGATTGGCCTACTCCCAAGGTGCTGTTCACCCACAACGTGGAGGCTGCGATTTGGCGACGTCACTATGAGGTTGCCAGTAGTCCAATTTGGAAAGCGATCTCGTGGGGGGAATGGCGAAAGATGGAAGCTTCGGAGCGCCGTTATTTGCGACTTGCCGACCGCGTGCTCACAGTTTCCGAGACGGATCGTGACGCATTCGCCGGCTTTCTTGCTCCCGGAAAACTAACCGTGATCTCCACCGCCGTGGACGTGGATTATTTCCAACCCATTCCCGTGGAGGAAACTGCGAATTCCCTGGTCTTCACGGGTTCGATGGATTGGCTTCCGAATGAAGACGCGATGCTTTACTTTGTCGACGCAATCCTTCCCCTAATCAAACAGCAGTGCCCCGACGTGTCTCTGGAAGTCGTGGGCCGAAGCCCTTCCCGCAAGTTGCAGGCGCTAGCCGAGCGGGAGAAGAGCGTGCGCCTCACGGGCTGGGTGGAGGACATACGGCCGTTCGTTGCACGAGGCTCGATTTGCATCGTGCCGCTGCGCATCGGCGGAGGCACGCGGCTCAAGATTTTGGAAGCCATGGCAATGAGCAAAGCTGTCGTTTCCACATCGGTGGGAGCCGAGGGCTTGCCCGTGCAAGCCGGGGAGAATATTTTGCTGGCAGACACGCCCGGCGATTTTGCCGATTCTGTTGTGTCCCTGCTGCGTGATTCCAAGGAGCGGAAGCGGATGGGCGCTTCCGCGAGAGTTCTGGTACAAGAGAAATACAGCTGGCCCAAAGTCGCGGAGAACTTCGCCCGCGCCCTGCACGACGTTGTCATTTCCTTCAAAGCGCGCGACGTTTCAGGCAACTGAAGAAGATTCCAGCTTCATTACAATCCTCTACCAGCAAATCCCTTGATAAGACGCGCCTGTGCGGGGGCGGCCAGCCGCCGCAAGATTGATAAGATCGATCACAATCTGATTATGCCCAAGGCAGGCGGCCAGTTGTTCCTTGTCGACCTTGGTGGCGATGACCACAACCTCGCCGCTTCGAACCACTTCCTCAAGATCGGCCGACAGCAGGGACCCAATATGGGGAATGACTTCCTCAATGTACTGGCGATTCGAGCCGGCCAGCCGTCCCAGAGATACGTCTCGATCCCACACCCGCACCTGAATGCCTTCCCCCAGCAGCCGTTTGATCATCTGAACCTGGGGACTCTCTCTGAGGTCGTCAGTCCCCGACTTGAAACTTAATCCCAGGAACGAAATCTTCTTCTTGTTGGTCCGCAAGACAGCGTCCACCGCCCGGTCGATGTGCAGCGTGTTGCTGGGTAAGACCGACTCCAGCAGAGGTAAACCCAGATCGAGCTCTTTGGCGCGATGAGCCAGCGCGCGCAAATCCTTGGGCAGGCACGATCCGCCAAAAGCGAAACCCGGAGAGAGGTAGGCCGGCGAGATGTTCAGCTTTGTGTCGGAAGTGTAGATCTTCGTGACGGTTTCAGTGTCGACTCCCAGGCTCTTGCACAACGTTCCTACTTCGTTTGCAAATCCAATCTTCACCGCGTGGAACGCGTTGCATACGTACTTCACCATCTCTGCCACCGGAATGCTGGTTTCGTAGACCGGACTGGAGATGGTTTTATACAGTTGCCGTGTCACGGTGAGATGCGCCGGATCCTGCGCGCCCAGCACGGTGTAAGGAGGCTGAAGAAAATCTGCGACCGCGCTGCCTTCGCGCATGAATTCGGGGTTGTAGCAGACCGCGAAGTCCGTGCCTGCGCGGCGTCCGCTGGCCTTCTCGACGGTCGGAATGACCAGAGATTCAGTGGTACCGGGCAAAACCGTACTGCGCAGCACGATCACGTGGTAGGCATTTTTCTGTTTCAGAGCGGAGCCAATTTCATGAACTACTCGTTCCACGTAGCCCAGATCGAGCTTTCCGCTGCGCAAACTGGGGGTGCCGACACAAACGAAAGAAATCTCAGAATTTCGAACTGCGTCGACGGCGTCGGTTGTGGCATGGAGCAGCCCGGCCCGATGCCCCTCTGCCACCAGTTCGCTCATGCGAGCTTCGATGATGGGACTGCGCCCAGCGGCCATCATCTCGATTTTGCTGGGGCTGACGTCAACCCCAATAACCCGATGCCCTATGTGAGCAAAACATGCCGCGCTGACGGACCCCACGTAGCCCATACCAAACACGCTGATCGATAGACCCAAGCTCTAGCTCCTCCAATGCTTCAATGCGCCTGCAAACGCGAGTTTCTAGTATGCCAGTTTTTCAGCCGGTTCGAAGGTGACCAAGGTTTCTTTCCTGCGAATGTTTCTTTATCCCGATTGGAGTATACCGGGACCTTGAGGATAAACTCTGGTTGTGACGGTCAGCAGAAAAGGAATCTGGTCTGCTTTGCAGAGCATGAGTTGGAACGAACTCGAGACTCGTGTGCGCCAGGAAGTCTCCAAGCGACTGGATGTAAGTCTGTCCAAAATCGGAATACAACCGGGTGGGAACGGACTGCGTAGAACCTCCGGCTTTACCGGGAAGTTCTTCTTTCCAACAAATGAGCTTTCACAGCGCGTTGGCCTGTTGCGCGAACATCTGCCCCGCGAGGCGGAGGACATTGCGGCGGAAGCGAACGAGATTTGCCGCCATCGTTTCCGACTCCTGGGTTACCGGGACCTCGACTTTGGCGCCGAAATCGACTGGCATCTCGACGCAGCGCATGGTTTGCGCTCACCACTTATACCGTGGTTCAAGATCAACTTTCTCGATTTTGCCGGGATAGGCGATCACAAGGTCACGTGGGAGTTGAGCCGCCACCAGCACCTGGTCACGCTGGCGAAGGCATGGTTGCTTACGGGACAAGAAACTTATGCGCAAGAAATTCTCGCGCAATGGTACTCCTGGCAGCGCGCCAATCCCTATCCGCTGGGAGTGAACTGGGCGAGCAGCCTTGAGGTTGCGTTCCGCAGTCTGTCCTGGATTTGGCTGCTGCATCTGCTGGCGGAGTGTCCGGTTGTGCCGCCCAATTTTCGGAATGATCTTGTGCGTGGATTGGCGTTGAACGGCCGCCATATTGAGCGATACCTCTCCACGTATTTTTCTCCCAACACGCATCTGCTCGGGGAGGCGGTCGCGCTGTTTTTTATCGGAACACTTTGTCCGCAAATTCCGTCTGCCGAAGGTTGGAAGAAGAAAGGCTGGAAAATCGTT
Organism: Acidobacteriaceae bacterium; assembly: GCA_003136335.1. The sequence goes on from PLEA01000572.1 coordinate 16,305, forward strand.
CAGGAAGAGATCTTGCGGCAGGTGCGACCTGACGGCGTATATTTCGAGCAATCGTTCTACTACCACGTTTACGCCCTTGATTTCTTCCTGCACGCGCGCTCGCTTGCCTCGCGAAATGGGATGGAGGTTCCGTCGGGCTTCGATCTTGTGATCCGAAAGATGCTGGCTGTTATTCAGGCTCTTGCGCAAACCGCCCCTCCCGACGGCTTCGGCGATGATGATGGCGGAAGAGTTTTCAATCCCAGACGCAATCGCGCTGAACACATGACAGATCCACTGGCGATCGGCGCCGCACTTTTTCACGACGAAAGCCTCAGAGCCAGCGCGACCGTGACCGAAGAGGCGATTTGGCTATTCGGCGAACCGGCGTTGCCCTCCGCCGCCCAACAATCGAACTCACTATCTCGGACGAAATCCTTCGGCGATGGAGGGCTTTACGTCGCGGGAAGTTCGGAGCCCTTCTCTCAACAGATGGTCATTGATGCAGGGCCTCTGGGCAGCGGACGCGGCGGCCATGGCCACGCGGATGCGTTAAGCGTCAAACTGGCCTTCGGCGGTCGCCGCTGGCTGGTGGACGCGGGAACTTATTGCTACATCGGTCCCGGCGACGACCGGAATATATTTCGCGGAACACGCGCGCACAATACACTGGCTGTTGATGGCGTCGATCAGGCGGAACCCGAGGGACCGTTTGCCTGGAGTTCGGTTTCAAACACGCAGGCAGACTTGTGGATTGCGGGAAGCACTTTCACCCTGTTTGCGGGATCCCATTCAGGCTATGAACGGTTGCCTGAATCGGTGCGGCACCGGCGGTTCGTGTTTCACCTGAACGGCGCCTTGTGGCTCGTGCGCGATGTGGCCGAGGGAAAAGGCTCGCATCTGCTCGAGACCTCCTGGCACTTCGCTCCGGAAGTCGAAGTCTCCCCAAGCGGAAACAATTTTATTGCCGCTTCACCGTCGGACAATCGCGAGGCATCAAATCATCTCACGCTTCTTCCGGCCGGCGATCTGCGATGGAAATCCGAACTAGTCTCGGAGCATGTCTCGCCGGCTTACGGTGCAAAGGTAAGTGCCCCAGTCGTGCGCTACAGTGGGCGGGTTGAACTTCCCGCAGAGCATGCTGTTCTGCTCATAGCCACGGTGGGGCGGCTGAGTGAGAACGGCACGTTCATGCGAGAAGAACGCCAGCACGAGGGCGATGCCGTAGCGGAAGCGGCCTACCGGTATGAGGATGGCCGCGCGAGGCACTGGATGATTTTTCATGAAGGACAACGGGGGGAATGGAACTTTGGTCCATGGACGAGTAACGCGAAGTTCCTCTATTTTTGTGTGAAGGATCGGCGAGTGGATCATCTGGTGTTTTGCGAGGGAAGTTTCGCGCGGCTCCGGAGTGAGGCTCTACTCTCACATGTCGCCACTCTGCAATCCCTCGAATGGACGAAGCGGGAGGGCCAGCATCAACTGGCCTGCTCCGATGAGACGGCCGCCAGATCTTTTTCCGGGAGCCTGCTCGATTCAGAAATTGTGATTTGAACTCGGGGCAGAGCTGAGGCTTCAACCAGCGAGCAGAATAAACAAATGTGCGGCATCACCGGGGTCATGCAATTCGGAGGCGCGAGGGTTGAGCCTGAGACTCTCCGGCGGATGTGTGCCGCCATGGTCCATCGCGGACCGGACGACGAGGGAATCTATACGTCCGGACCCGTTGGAATCGGCATGCGACGGCTTAGTATTGTCGATCTCGCGACCGGCCACCAGCCCCTCAGCAACGAAGACGGCACGGTCTGGATTGTTTTCAACGGCGAAATCTACAACCATGCCGCCTTGCGGGAGAAGTTGCAGTCGCTGGGTCACCAATACCGCACCCACAGCGACACGGAAACCATCGTTCACCTGTACGAAGAATATGGGTCGGACTGTGTACAACACCTTCGAGGCATGTTTGCCTTCGCCATATGGGACGCCCGCGCTCAACGCCTTTTCATAGCGCGCGACCGGCTGGGCATCAAGCCCCTTCACTACCAACTGACGTCTCAGCAAATAGTTTTTGGCTCGGAGATCAAAGTGATTCTCGCTTTTCCCGGAACCGGTGTGCAGTTTGATCGCACGATTCTTCCGGAATATCTGGCGTTCGGATATCTCTCAGGCGAACAAACTTTCTATGGCGGGATTCGCAAGCTGATGCCGGGTCACTGGATGGAGGTTGACGCGAGCGGGAAAGTCAGGATCGAGCGCTACTGGGATCTTCCCGTAACCGAAAGCGAACACTCCCGCCCGGAGAGTTACTACATCCAGACGTACCGGGAAATGCTGGAGCAAGCGGTGAGCAGCCACTTGATGAGTGATGTGCCGCTCGGCGTTTTTCTCAGCGGCGGCGTCGACTCCAGCGCGGTGGCCGCGTTGATGACAAAGATCCGTCGTGCTCCGGTCGAGACTTTCTCGGTGGGCTACGCGGAAGACGCATATAGCGAACTGCCGTATGCCCGCGTTGTTGCCAATCATCTGAATTCGCTTCACCACGAAGTTCTCGTCAGCGAGCAGGATTTCTTCGATAGCCTGCCGCATCTTATCTGGCACGAGGACGAGCCCATCGTCTGGCCTTCCAGTGTTGCTCTCTATTTCGTAGCGAAACTCGCACAGGAGCGGGTGAAAGTGGTGCTGACCGGCGAGGGGGCAGACGAAACGCTCGCCGGCTACTCCCGATATGCCTTCACTCTCAAGAATGCGGCGTGGGACCGCGTCTACCGGCGAATGACCCCCGATGCGGTCCGCGGAGCGATTCGCGGTGCCATCGCCGATTCAACCTGGATCAACGCCTCCGTCCGTCGCAAATTGTCCCACACCTTCCTGGCCCGCAACGGCAACTCCTGGGCTTCCTTCTACTTTGATAACTTCTTCTCCGCATTCAGCGAGGGCGATCAAGCCGGACTACTCACCGACGAGGTTCTCAAGGAATGCGCGGCAGGAGCGGCCTATCAGCATGTACTCGAATACTGGGAACATTCATCGGGTGAGATGCTGCATCGTCTGCTTTACACCGACATCAAGACTTACTTGGTCGAACTGCTGATGAAGCAGGACAACATGAGCATGGCCGCCTCAATCGAAAGCCGGGTTCCCTTCCTCGACCATCTTCTAGTGGAATTTGCCACGAACATTCCGCAGAATCTGCAACTCGGAGGATTCGCGGGAAAGCGCATTCTGAAAAAAGCTGTCGAAGACTTGCTGCCGCACTCCATCCTGTACCGTCAGAAATTGGGCTTCCCCACGCCTTGGAGCCGCTGGCTGGGCGGGCCTCGGCTGGACGTGATCCGCAGTCTGCTTCTCGAACCAAGGAGCACGGAGCGAGAGTTGTTCCAGCGTTCCGCGGTGGAGAGGTTATTCGAGGAACATCGATCGGGTTATCGCGACCATTACGACCGCATCTGGCGCTTGCTGAACCTGGAGTTGTGGCACAGAGTGTGTTTGGAAAAGGAAGAACATGAGCCGGTTTCGGCTACGGCGCATTAACCTTGGGGAACTTATCGCGCCGGAACCAATATCCGCGCCCTCTTTCATTTCACCAGAGGCTAAGGCTCGATACACTTTCAACCACTGTTCCCGCACGACCGGCCAGCAATAGCGCTGCAACTCCTGACGGGCATTTGCAACCAGCCGCTCCGCCAACTCGGAATCCTGCAGAACCCGGATCACATTCAGCGCGAGCGCGGATGCGTCTCCGACCGGCGAAAGCAATCCCGTACGTTCGTGCTCGACCAGGTAATGCATCCCTTCCGGCTCTGTACTGACCACCGGCGTTCCTGCAGCGAATGCCTCTAAAACCGAGATCGGCATATTGTCGATCCGGGAAGCGTTGATGAAAATGTCGGCCTGGTCGTAGAAGCGCCCAATCTCATGGTGCGCGGCAACGCCTTTGAAGTTGACCCCCGTCAGCTTCATATTGCTCACCAGACTGCGAATATCTCTATCCAGCGGGCCACCGCCCACCAGATCGAGCTGCGCATCAGGGAAGGTGCGCTGCACTTCAGCAAACGCCCGCACCACCACATCAACGCAGTAGTAAGGATGAAAGCCTCGCGTGCAGACCAGGTGAGGGCGGAGTGGCCGCCGTGATCGAAACGTGAATTGCTCTACCTCCACGATGTTGGGGATGGCTTGGGCTGACAGGCTGAATTCCCCAAGAACATTGACGAGGTATCCGGAAGGCACCACCAGTTGGTCGGTTTCTTTCAGCACTCGGCGTGCGGTGGAGGAGTGTTGCAGATGGTCCCGGCACTCTCCGCTGTGATAGTTGATCAGCGTTCTCTTGCCTCGTCGACGTGTGATCAGCCACGCCGGAAGTGGCGCCAGCAGAAAAGAAGAGTAAGAAGCCGAGAATATATGGGCAACATCGGTATCCTTCAACTTGTTCCACAGGGACAGCGCATAAACCGGTTCGCGAACAACCGTACGTAAAAATGGCACCCGCTCGACCCAGCGGAGTCCGTAAGGAAACGGTGGATCGACGGGGACAAAACTAGCCTCCACGTCCGGATCATCCTTCCAATTCCGCATGAGCAGATCCGCCTGAACGGACTGACCGCCTACGTAGCGCAAACTGGGGGCGACAAACGCCACACGAAGACGGGAAGGTGGGATGGGGACACGAGCAGAGTTGCGTCGCGCGCCGCTGCGTTGGTGGTGCCCGGCGAGAACATCGGAATAAAGTTCGCAGTATTGCTCACGGATTCGCTCAACGCTGAAATTCTCCAGTGCGAATTGCCGCGCCCGGTGAGACATTTCTCGCCGCAGCTCCTCGTCCGCCAGCACGCGCTCCAATCCCTCAGCGAGAGCTGCTTCGTCATTCGGGGAAACCAGCAACGCACGCCCATCGCCACCGAGTTCAACGTTTCCACCCACCGCTGTCGCCACGACCGGCACTCCCGCGGCCATAGATTCCAGCATGACATTGGATAGGCTCTCCGAAATCGAGGGCACAACTGAAACATCGAGGCTAGCCAGAATCGCGGCTATATCGCGGCAATCTCCGAGAAATCGAACGCGGCTTTGCAAGCCGAGGCCGGCTGCCTGGCGTTCTAATTCCGGACGCATCGGACCGTCGCCAATGAGCAGGAATTCGACGCTTGGAAACTTTTCTGCCACGCGCGCCGCTGCCCGCAGAAAGCCGCCCTGGTTCTTATAAACCGCATTCATCCGGGCAATCATCCCCACGCGAAGAATTCCCTCGCGACGTTCCAAAGCTGGCGCAGTCTTTGCAAACGTTTCTGGCGGCAATCCATTGCCGATCACGGCCAGCTTGTGCGCCGGCAGACCCGCTTGCAACAGACGGTCCGCAGCCGCCTGTGAGTTGCACACCACCCGGTCGCACCAACGAAACATCGCTAGCTGCGCCTTGAACTTGGCAGGAGTAAGGAGATCGC
>PLEA01000301.1 GCA_003136335.1 Acidobacteriaceae bacterium
GCGACGACTTCGCGGTCGTGCTCCTCACGCGGCCTGTCCTTGGAAGGAATCACCAGCGCGTTCAGGCCGCGCTGTCGGGCGGTCGCAACCCCCGGTGCGTCGGCCTTGTTCGAAATAACTACGGAAATCTGCGCATCGGGAATGCGGCCCGCATCAATGCTGTTCGCAATGGCGACGAAGTTCGACCCGCGTCCGGAAAGAAGTATGCCGAGAAAATGCATTGTTGATTGNNTGCTGATTGCTGATTGCTGATTGAAAGCTCTTAAAGAAATCAGCAATCAACAATCGAATCAGCTGTATGTCACCTTGCGCTCGCCCTTGACGATGCGGCCGATGGTGTAAGCTTTCTCGCCCACGCGCTCCAGCACCGACTGGGCTTTCTTGAACTTCGCCGACGGAACTACGAGCAGCATTCCCAGACCCATATTGAAGGTGCGCAGCATTTCGTCCTGGGGCACGTTTCCAAGCTGCTGCAGATGTTCAAAGATGGGAAGCACGGGCCACGTGCCCATTTCGATAACCGCGGCCGTTCCGCGTGGCAGCACGCGCGGCAAATTTTCCGTAATGCCGCCGCCTGTAATGTGCGCCAGCGCCGCGACGCATTGGCCATCAATCAACTTTCTCAATGCCGGCCAATAGCTTTTGTGGGTGCGCATCAGCTCGTTGCCGACTTTATTCTTGACCTCGTTGACGTAGGTATCAGCCGAATAATGCGCGACTTCGAACAACAGCTTGCGCGCCAGCGAATATCCGTTGGTGTGCAGGCCATTTGACGGCAGACCCAGAATGATGTCGCCGATCTGCACGTCTTTGCCAGTAATAATTTTTTCGCGCTCCACCACGCCCACAATAAAGCCCGCCAGATCGTATTCTCCATCGGGATAAAAGCCCGGCATTTCGGCGGTCTCCCCGCCGATCAGGGCGCAGCCGTTGTGCTTGCAGGCATCGGCAATACCCTCCACAACCTTCTCCGCAATCGAGGGATCGAGGGTGCCAGTGGCCAGGTAGTCCATGAAAAACAGCGGCGCCGCTCCCTGCACCGCAATGTCGTTGACGCAGTGGTTGACTAAGTCGGCCCCGACGGTGGAGTGCAGGTCCATCTCAAACGCGATCTTCAGCTTGGTGCCAACTCCGTCGACGCTCGACACCAGGACGGGGTCCGTGTACTTCGCCTTATCGACGGCGAAAAGCCCGCCAAAGCCGCCAATCTCGCTCAGCACGCCCCGGGTAAAGGTTTTATGCGCTAGATACTTGATGCGCTGCTTGGTGCGATTCGCGCGGCTGATGTCCACTCCGGCATCGGCATACGTAATCGGCGTCGGGCTGGGGGTGGGAGTCTTGGCCACAGATTTTTCCGTGTGTTTTCGCAATCCTTGCGTGGGGTTAGTGCCGGGTGCCGAAGCGACATCCGAAGGCCGCTCATTGTAGCACGTTCAACGCGGAGCCTTGGCAGACCGGCGGGCAGGTTTTGAAAACGCGAACCTAGGTCATATCAGCGGCAGGTACACTTCTCCGCATTCCGCGGGCGCGCACGCCCGTTCGCCACTGCGGGCCCGGACTAATGAGAGATGAAGTCCGAGAAAAAGTAGGCCAGAACCCCGAACAACGCTAAACCAGAGATGCCGTAGGCCGTGAGGACCCAAGCTCCGCGACCTTCATGTTGCCTGGTGGTAGTAGAAGTAGAGGACTGCTCCCGATCCGTAGCAGAAACGACAGGGGCCCGATCTTCCATGCAAAAACCTCCGACGGAAAGATCGTGGCGCAAATACCTTATGCGTCACGCCTGCTTCGCATCGCGGCGAAGCAAGACTATCTAAGCGAGATTCTACCCCGGATTGCCCCGAGGAAATGTCAAAAATGTGACTGGAGTGAGCAGTATTTATATTCAAAATAGTTTTCACCACGCGACAAACGCCGCGTCTCCAGAACACGCTCTCCCCTACGCTTGAGTCTCCATTTGAAGCTCCGCGAGACCGCTTGCGCGCGGACTAACTGCAACATGGGATAATGACTTGAGTTCTTCACCTGACTTAACTTATGCGCAATCCTTGCTTCGTTCTTCTCCTTTCTTGTCTGCTGACCGCCAGCGCGAGCTCCCAGCAGCCCAGTCAAACCGCGCCGGGTTCTGCCGCTCCCACTGAGCGCTCCACCGGGCCGGCCCAGTCGAAGAAAACCGATGTGGCGCCTTCCGGAACCGCCGCAGAAAAAGCCGCCGACGCGCTGAATCCCGTGAAGTCTCCGAAGTATTCGGAGGAATCCTTCGTCATCGAGCAGATGTACTCGCACTACCGCTTTGAAGCCGATGGCACCGGACGGAAAGAAACCAGAGCCCGCATTCGCGTGCAGAGCGAAGCCGGCGTGCAGCAGTGGGGACAGTTGCAAGAGGGCTACAATTCCGCCAACGAGCGCGTTGAAATTCCCTACGTACGCGTCCTTAAAGAGGATGGCAGCGTGGTCAAGGCCGGCGACGATGCCGTGCAGGATTTGAGCGCTCCCATCGAGCGCGAAGCTCCGGTCTACACCGATTATCGTCAGAAGCACATCACAGTCCCCGGTCTGCGTCCCGGCGAAGTGTTGGAATACGACATGATCACGGTGATCCACACGCCGCTGGCCGCCGGACAATTCTGGGCGGACTACGATTTCGATAAGAGCAACATCACACTGGACGAAACGCTCGACGTCGACGTTCCCGCCGGCCGCCCCCTGAAGCTGAAGTGCAAACCGGGGATGGATGCGAAGATCACCGAAGAAAACGGCCGCCGCACTTATCACTGGTCGAGCACTCATCTCGAGCGCGACGACGACTCGGCCAAGGCCAAGGAGAAAGATAAGACAAAAAAGAAACGCCGGCCCGACGAGGACCGGCCGGATATCCAATTAACGACCTTCGAAAGCTGGGAGCAAGTTGGCCGCTGGTACGCCAGCCTCGAAAAAGACCGCCGCGCGCCTTCACCCGAAGTTCGTGCCAAAGCCCAAGAATTGACCAAGGGCATGAGCGGCGATCTCGAAAAGACCGAGGCGCTCTACGATTTCGTTGCGAAAAACTTTCGCTATGTCAGCCTTTCACTGGGAGTCGGCCGCTACCAGCCGCACCCGGCCTCCGAGGTTCTTCACGACCAGTACGGTGACTGCAAAGACAAGCACACGCTGCTCGCGTCCCTGCTTGAGGCCGAAGGCCTGCACGCCTCGTCCGTGCTTATCAATTCGAGCCGCAAACTCGATCCCGACGTTCCTTCGCCCTCACAGTTCGATCACGTGATCACGCTCCTCCCCATGGGCAAAGAGGAAGTTTGGATGGATACGACGAGCGAGGTCGCACCCTTCCGCCTGCTGGCGTACTCGCTGCGCAAAAAGCAGGCGCTCGTGATTCCTCCGGCTGAGCCGCCGTCCTCGGTCGCGCCTCATCTCGAAGAAACGCCCGCCGACACGCCCATGCCCGACACCGAGTTCTCGAAGATCGATGGCAAGATCAACGAGATCGGCAAACTTGAAGCTCACATCCACTACGAGTTTCGCGGCGACGAAGAACTGCTGCTCCGTTCGGTGTTCCGCCGCGTGCCGCAGGCCAACTGGCAACGCGTGGTTGAGAATGTGAACGCCGGCCTTGGCGGAGACATTTCCAATCTCAAGGTCAGCGATCCAGCGGCGACGCGGGAAGCGTTCACCCTGTCCTACGACGTCTCCAAAGTGAACTTCCTCGACTGGTCCAAAAAGAAAACGGAAATTATTTTGCCGCTGGTGCAGTTCAATCTGCCCGAAGTCGATGGCAGCGACAGTGACAGCGACGCCGACGCCGAACCCCTGAAGCTGGGCCCGAAAGCGGAGTACTCCTACGAGATCAAACTGGAGTTGCCGGCCAAGTATACGGCACATCTGCCGCTGGCTTTCTCGCTAAAACGCGACTACGCGGAGTACGAAGCCACCTACAAGGTGGACGGCGGCGTCTTCGCCGCAGGACGCAAACTGATCCTGCATCAGGATGAACTCCCGGTCGCTCGATCCGCCGATTACGAATCGTTCCGCCGAGCCGTCAGCGCCGATCTAGCGCAGCAGCTGTCAGTTGAGAGCACGGCGGCCGGAACCCCTGTTCCCCCCGCGGACATGAAGGCCGAAGATCTGGTCGACAGTGCCCGCGCGGCGGCCGACAGCGGCAACCTGCCCGTAGCGATCGCACTCTTGAAACGCGCGACGGAAGTCGATCCCAAGAATAAATTCGCCTGGAACAACCTGGGCCTCCTGTATCTCGCCATGCACCAGGACGATCAGGCCATCGTCAATTTTCGGAAACAACTGGACGTCAATCCCTATGACGAGTTTGCCTACAACAACCTGGGCCGCGTTTATTGGAGCGAGCGCAAATACGACGACGCGGTGAAGTCCTTCAACAAACAACTGGAGAACAATCCGCTCGACAAGTTCGCCCACGCCAACCTGGGCGCGATGTACGAAGAATGGCACAAATACGATTTAGCTGTCGCGGAACTGGAGAAGGCGGCGTCGCTCACTCCAGACAGTCCCGATCTGCAGGTAAGTCTGGGGAACGCCTACTTGAATCTCGGGCAGGACGACAAGGCGCTGGCCGCATTCGATCATGCCGTGGAACTCGCCGCCACGCCGCTGGTGTGGAACAACATTGCCTATCAGCTTTCGCTCAAGGATGCTCATCTGGACCGTGCGCAGCAATACGCCGAATCCGCGGTGTCGGCAACGGCCGCGGCGCTGCGAAACGTCTCGCTCGACCGCCTCTCGCAAAAAGACTTGCCCCTGGTTTCCTCGCTGATCGCCTACTGGGACACGCTGGGCTGGGTGCACTTCGCGGAAGGCGATTTCAGCAAAGCGGAAAAATACGTTGCCGCAGCATGGGATCTTGGTCATCACGCCGAGGTGGGCGATCATCTGGGACAGATCTACGAAAAGCGCGGCGACAAAGATCGCGCGCTTCGCACCTATGCACTGTCCATGAACGGCCTGCGTCCCGCTCCCGAAACGCGCGGCCGCCTGGCCTCGCTCGCCGGCGGAGACGCGAAAGCCGACGCTACGGTTGCGCGCTATAAAGACGAACTGCAGCACCTCAGCACCATCGACCTGGGTAAGGCCACGCAAACCGGCAATGCCGATTTCTTCATCCTGTTGAGCGGCGGCGGAGGCTCAGCCGCGAAAGTCGACGCGGTAAAGTTTGTCAGCGGCGACGAGAAGCTGAAGTCATTCACCGAAGCGCTCCGCACCGCGGACTACCACCTCACGTTCCCCGACGACACGCCGGTGAAGGTCTTCCGTCGCGGAACGCTCTCCTGTTCGATGACAACGCGCACCTGCACGTTTGTGCTGATGCTGCCGGATGATGTGAGGACGGTGGACTGAGGCGCGTGGGAACGAAGTTGATGAGTGTAAGGCGATTTAACAACAACCACAACAATCACTCGCCCGCACCGATGGAATGCAACGAGCGCATCTCGCGCAAACTGGCGCCATCGCGATACTCGGCCAGATTCAACGAACCGCTATCCTCACCGCTGATTCCGAAGATAATCCCGGTTTTCCTGTCGCCGAGATCAACTACGTTTAGCAGGTCGGGAAGTACGCTCGCAAGCCCTGCGTACGGAGACGTGCGTTCTTCCAACGCCAATATGTGCAGCGTTGGCGAGGGCGCAATCCAGGCTCCGAGGGCATACACAGTTTTCCAGCTTTCGGTTTGTTCCTCTCCCGAAGTCCACGCCGCTCTGGCGTAGTATCTCAGCGTGCTGTCAGCCAGACGAAATGCTTGGACCACAAATGTTGGCGACATGTTCTCCGCGAGTTGCTCCGTCTCGGTCGCTTTACTCTTCACGCGCGATTCGAGAAGCGCCAGGATTTGTTGCTGAATGCCGAAACGGACCGGCTCACTTTGAAGACCGGGGTAAACCGCATCTGGATTGAGCTCGGCTTTTGACTGGGTAGCCGGTCGTTCCCGGTGGGGTTTCAAAACAAAGATATTCTTGCTCAGGCACGGTATGTCGTCCTCGTTAAGCGTGGCCAACGCACCGATGAGAGAATCGTTGCCCACTTCCTCGTCCATCTCGCTACCGATCAGCGTGGTTAATGTGACCGTCGCAACTTTGCCGTAATCCAAGAGCAAGTCGTATCGATCGCCGATGGCGAAGCGTTCTGCCCTAGGGCCTTTCTGAAACTGAGCAATGTAGCTTGCCGGGAGCTGAACTGGATCGAAGAAGCGTTCAGCTATCGCCCGAGCAAGCTTGTATGGCGAGGATGGCATTGTGCCCTTAAACTTCACACCCTGAAAGTAAACTATAATCCGATTCCCGTCGTATCTTCCGGCTAACCAAAACCGCTCGGCCTCCGTCTGCGTGGGAATTGCATGGCAGAGCATAGCGTTGATTCCAACCGCCAGAAGGACCAATTGCTTCAGAAAAGAATTAAGCTGACAAAGGGAGCCTCTCCATTGCAACATTGTTCGACCGTTTATTCGCTTTCCAGTAGGTCACCGACGTAATTAGGCTATAACGCAAATTATCTTGACATCGACTTTCAGTCCCGGTGCGCTATTCTCCGCAACGCCGCTTGTGCCACGCCGTCGCCTGCTCGTAGGCGTGAGCCAACTGCAAGACCAGATCCTCCCGCCAGTGCGGCCCTGCGATCTGCAGGCCGATGGGCAGCCCGCTCCGGGTGAATCCGCAAGGTACGGAGATCGCGGGCAGCCCCCACACGTTGAACGGGCGCGTGTTGCGCAGGAGTCTAAGTTCCACCGGACGCAGCGCCTCCGGATCGGATTTCAACTCAGCAATCGCCGGAGCCGGGATCGGCATGGTCGGTGTCACCAACACATCCACATCGGTAAAGACTTGGCCAATGCTGCGGCGGGCTTCGTCCAACTCGCGGCGGCGCTGGATGTACTCGGCCGCCGAAGTCTTTTCTCCCGACCGGATGCGCCGCACCGTTTCAGGCTGGTACAACTCCGGAGTCTTCGTGACGTTCTCGGCGTGATACGCGTACGACTCAGCCGCCTGCAGCGTGCGGTCGATTGGCACGTCCAATTGCACGTCTTTTATCTCGGCGACGAGAGTTGCGATTCCGCGCAGGGCGTGCTCCATCGCCGAGGCCACTTCCG
>PLEA01000126.1 GCA_003136335.1 Acidobacteriaceae bacterium
GGCCGATTACTGCAGCTGCCAAGGCGTACACTGCCAGCCCGCGTCCGCCGAAGCGGCGGGCTACCCTCCTGGTAATCAGATAGACAGGCGTTCACGAGACCGCGATGCCGAGCCATAACAGCAACCGGAAGTGCGAGGAGCCAGCCTTCGGCACTCGCCACCAACCCTGGGTCTCTCCCAGTGCCACAGCGACCAGCGCTACCACTCCGAAAACGGCACCGCCGCACAGGGCTCCCGCGATTCGGGGTACCTTCGCTCGTGTCAAGTAGGCTACTCCGGCAAACGCGGCCAGATATAGGCTGGTCATCAGAATCAAGTGGCTTGTCGTCATGCGACCCTCTGATTGCCGTTCAAATTACCATAGATGTGTTGCCCGGTTCACGAGGTGGGCGGCATAGGACCTAGTCTAGTCGGACCTGCGAATATCAAGCAGCGAATGGGTGGGGTACATGAGTAACGGCGAGGAAGGTATTTCGGGCAACGTTACGCGCCTGAAAGTAACCAATTCCGTAATGTGCAATGTTTGAAACGTGAGTTTCTGTCAGCCTCTGGTTGCAGAGTTCCATTCTCCGGGAGAGCGCGATCTTGGCGCACATTCGCCTCCCTCGCAATCGTCCGAATTGTTTGACCATTCGCTGTTCTGTAGCTAAACCGGATATTGGTAGAGACACCTTGACATCAGAAGCCGCCTTAACTACGCTAGTTCGCGCTCGAATGAGCACCCTCCTACCGAGCGCCGAACGACCGCGCCGAAAGTTAACGAACGCAAGACAGCGTTAAGGAGAACCTCCATGCGATTCCAGATTGAAACGTCTCGCCTTCTGCGCGGAGCAACATCCTCGCTGCTCATGTTTCTGGTATGTCTCTTTGCGTCAACTTGGATCTTTGCACAAAGCGATCCGGCAATTCCATCTGGGGGCATACGCATCCACTATCACCGGCCGGATGGGAACTATTCCGGCTGGACGGTTTATGCATTCGACAACACCACAGAAAACACTGGCAACTATGGCGGTGGCCCTGTTCAGGTGACTGGGACCGATAGCTTTGGCGCATATTTCGACGTAGGCGTGACAACGGGTGCGCAAGAAGTCGGGATCATTATTCACAACCCAACCGCGTCAGGCGGAGATCAGAAGGACACCCCCAACAATCTGTTTGTAGATCCTGCCACACAGGGCTTCGAATACTGGGCGTATTCCGGAATAGCCAAGCTGTACACGTCTGCACCCAGCTTGACGAATCCCACCGCACTGCTACCGGGATACGTTCGTGTTCACTATCACCGGACGGACGGAAACTATGCGGGCTGGACGATCTATGCCTTCTACGACACGACGGAATATGCGGGTGATTACAACAGCGGGCTCGTACCTCCAACGAACTCTGATTCATATGGCGTGTATTTTGATGTGGCCGTGGTTGCGAATGCGCAGAATCTGGGGCTGATCATTCACAATCCCTCGGCGTTAGGTGGAGACCAGAAAGACCCCGGTCCGAACGAGTTTGTCGATCCCTCCACAGAAGGGGTTGAGTATTGGGGATACACAGGGATTGGCAAGTTATACAAAAGCCAGCCAAGTCTTACCAATCCCAGCGCGCTGTTGCCGGGCTACGCTCGGATACATTACTACCGGCCTGACGGAAACTATGCGAACTGGACTGTCTATGCCTTTGAAGACACCGCAGAATATACCGGTGACTACAACGACGGACTAACTGGAGTGACCAACTTTGACGCCTACGGCGCGTACTTCGACATCAGCCTGATCCCGAATGCCCAGAACCTCGGATTCATCATTCACAACATCTCGACCGGAGTGAAGGATCCTGGACCGAATATGTATCTGACGGTTGCCACTAATATCCAGGCGTGGGCGATTTCTGGTAATGCAACGGTGTTCACCACAACACCGACCCCGACGCAGATACTCGACAGTCTGTTGAACGTGCAGCAGGCATACTGGCTTGACCGGCAGCGAGTCGCCATCCAGCCGCAGTTTGCTCAAAGTGGCGATACGTATGCGATCAGTTCCAGCCTGACCGGCGGGTTGTCGGTGACCACCACAGGAATTACTGGAGGCACGAATATTCCGCTCACGCCTGGCGGAAGCCTGACCCCGGACGAACTTGTGCGCTACCCGCAATTGGGCGGTTACACCATCCTCCAACTCCCAGCCGATACGCAGCTTTCAACCTTGCAAACCGCTCTTGAGGGGCAACTCGCGTTTTCAGCGGTCGGTTCGAATGGATCGTTGCAGTATGCCACCGGCGTGCAGACTGCGGGCGTGTTGGATGATCTTTACTACTACCCAGGCAAGCTTGGGGTGGTGTTTCATCACGGAGAGACCGACTGGCAAGACTGGCAAGATGACGAAAACTGTGTCATAAAACTTAAGCTCTGGGCGCCTACCGCTCAGAGCGTCTCGCTTCAGATTTTCGACCACGAAGCCGATACCACGCCATCCGTCATCGTACCGATGCACGAACACAACGGCGTATGGGTAGCGGACGGCGAGCCCGGTTGGAAAGGCAAGTACTACCTTTACAGTGTAAAGGTATGGGTTCCATCCGACGGCGCGGTGAATACGAACGTCACCAGCGATCCGTATTCCATCGACATTGCATTGAACGGAACCAAGAGTAGGGTCACAGATCTTGAATCAGAGGAAACCAAGCCCGCAGGCTGGGACGAGGATATTTCGCCTCGGCTGAGAAGCTTCAGCGATCTGAGCCTGTATGAGCTGCATATTCGCGACTTCAGCGTAAATGACCTTACGGTTCCAGCGGCTCATCGCGGCATGTATGAGGCTTTTAACGATCAGGATTCTAACGGCATGAGACATCTTCGCTCCGTGGCCGAAAGCGGGCTCAAGGCCGTGCATATCCTGCCTTCCTTTCACTTCGCCAGTGTGAATGAAGACAAATCCACATGGATTATTCCCGCCGGTCTGGCGCAATATCCGCCGGACGGACAGCAACAGCAGGCCGCCGTTACGGCCAGCCAGACTAGTCCTGCATATAACTGGGGATATGATCCGGTGCACTACATGACCCCCGAGGGTAGTTACGCGATCAATCCCGACACTCGCGTGCGCGAATATCGAGTCATGGTGAACGGACTGCACAAAGCTGGTCTGCGCGTAGTGCAGGATGTGGTCTTCAACCACACCAACGCCAGCGGCGAAGGTCCTAACTCCAATCTCGACGAGGTCGTGCCAAATTACTATCACCGCCTGGATGCGAATGGAAGCCTGGAAACCGCTT
Organism: Acidobacteriaceae bacterium; assembly: GCA_003136335.1. The sequence goes on from PLEA01000126.1 coordinate 3,268, forward strand.
CTTGCTGCCCCGATACAGCAGCTGAACACAAAATGATGGAAAAGCTGATTACCGATACTCTCGTACTCAATGCGCGCGAGTACAAGATCGACGGCTTCCGCTTTGACATCATGAGCTTTATGTTCACCTACAACATGCAGGACATACAGCAGGTCCTGCAGGCACTCACGCTAGAGAAAGATGGCGTGGACGGATCGAAAATCTATCTCTACGGAGAAGGGTTCAACTTCGGAGACACCGCGAATGACCAGATAGGGCCCAATGCCTCGCAGATCAATCTTTATGGCTTCGGCATTGGCACCTTCAACGACCGCATACGGGATGGAATTCATGGCGGCAGCCCGTTTACGGACGAGCGGGTGCAAGGCTTCGCCACTGGACTCTTCACCGATCCCAGCGACTTCACGAATGGCAGCCTTTCGACGAGTGCTCAACAGGCCCAATTGCTCCAGTACTCCGATTGGATCGATGTGGGACTTACGGGAAACCTCCGCGACTATACATTTATCGATAGCGCAGGCGCGACGGTAACTGGAGCCGAAGTGAACTATAACGGGCAACCGACCGGATACACCAAGAGTCCGATCGAGGCGATTAACTATGCGTCAGTTCATGACAACCAGGATCTCTTTGATCAGGTACAGCTAAAGTCGAGTTACAGTGACAGCATTGCCACCCGCGCACGAAGGCAGATCATGGGTATGAGTCTGGTCACTCTGGGTCAGGGGATTCCGTTCTTCCAGGGCGGCGATGACTTGCTGCGTTCGAAGGACATGGACCAGAATAGCTATGACTCCGGCGATTGGTTCAACAAGATCGACTGGAGCGGCCACACGGCAAACTGGGGCATCGGTCTTCCGATCGCCAGCCAGAACGAGGGCCAGTGGCCGATCATGATACCGCTGCTGAGCGACCCGGCTTACACACCGCTTCCGGAAAACATTGCATACAGTGCTGCGGCCTTCAGCGAACTGCTGCGCATCCGTTACAGTTCACGACTGTTCCGCATGCCGACGTTCGATGAAGTGCAACAGAACCTTACNNGATGCAAATGGAGGACACTACGGAATTTACAAACACATTGTGGTGCTCTTCAACGCAACCAATGCATCGGTGACTTTCACTGATAGCCGGTTGCAGGGTTTGGCGCTGCATCTTCATCCGGTGCAACGAAATTCCAGCGATCCGGCAAGCAGACAATCGACATTTGACTCCAAGGCAGGGACGGCTACAGTGCCCGCGCTGACAACCGCAGTCTTCGTGGCGGAAACTGAATAGGGGTTTCATCCCCAGTAGCCGATTGGGTGTCGAAAGGGCTCGCGTCATGCGCCGCCAATGGAGCGGTCTTTGCGGGGCTCGCCGTCAAGGAGACGGACCTCGCTTCGAGGGAAGGGGCTTGCTCCAGTTGACGGGGAGGTTGAACTATTCTCGAGTCAGCCCACGCCAAGGGCATCGTGCACCGCGACATCAAGCCCGCAAACATTTTCGTTACCAAGCGAGGACACGCCAAGATTCTCGACTTCGGGCTGGCGAAGATGACCGGCCCCGGTGCCACGCCCGACGATGCGACCAGGACAGGCACAGCCGACCCGAACCGAACCATCCCCGGCTCGGCGCTAGGGACGGTAGCTTACATGTCGCCAGAGCAGGCGCGAGCCAAGGAAGTAGATGCACGCAGCCGATCCGTTCTCATTTGGCTGCGTTCTTTATGAAATGGCGATGGGCGCGATTCCCTTTCGTGGGGAAAGTACCGCCGCGACTTTCGACTCCATCCTCAACCGGCCGCCAGTCGCGCCCGTGCGTTTGAATCCAGACTTGCCGGCCGATCTAGAGCGCATCATTATTCTGTGTCGAATACTTCAAGTTTGGTGGGGCTACTTTGGAAATATGGGAGCCTTCACCGCAGGACTCACACGTCACGGTATCATCTTTATTCCTCAACCAAGAATTTTCGAGCCAATCTCCCCGGGTATGGGGAACTGGCTAGGATCACCATTAGCGCCTTGAGCGTGCAGGTGGGTGACACATTGGGTGTCAGTTAAGGTGATTGTGACGTACATTCGGCACGACTGAGAAACACTCAGAGCGTGCCAAGTGATTGAATACACGTCACAAAAAAGAAACCCGATGCTTTGCTAAACCGTTGTACGGGCTNNAATCCCTCCCTCTCCGCCAGTCTTATCAATCTCAACGACTTACATCGCATACCGCGCATACTGAATCGTCCGAACTGTAGCTTGCTGCTGCGGCTCTAGTGTCCCACAAGTGTCCTGTTGAGGTAAACCGGACTACTCGTTCGTTACCCCGATCCTACGTTCATTTCTCCGGTGCTCTGGCTTTGAGGACGAATTCCAGGTAAGTCTCTGATAAAAGGGCTCTTAGGGTATGGCTCAAAGTAGTACCGCAAGTTCGAATCCTGACACGCCCAGGAAGAAGCTTTGGGTCCAGCTCCTCAAGCTGTGGCATCGGCACCGGATAGTGCAGATGCGCACGCGGATCATGAATCAGTTGCAGGTGGTGGCCTTGAACGAAGGGGTGCGGCGCAAGAAGGCGCTGGAGTTTCGCAGGCACCTTATCGGATCCTCTTGGGCCCGGTTGCCCACTTTGCAAAGTTTTTTCCCATTTCGGTCAAAACTTTTGCACACTGCTGCGCGCTTTCCAGGGAGGCCGCTGGGAGCAAGGGAAGCCGTCTCTGCCCCGATTGACGCTGCATTTGAAATTGAGGATTGGCTGCACTGAACTTGGTGCAATAATTGCGTCCCTCGCCACTGACGTTGCGCCGACGATCTTCTTGTCGGTAAAAAGCGCGGCCCTTATGTGGATCGAAAGACTGCTCGATGGCGTGCTGCGGGTGCTGACACCTTTGGGCCCACGATATCTCAGCCCATCTTTTCTGGAACGCGTGTACCTGCTGTGGACGTTTCGCAACTTCACCAGTCTGCCCCTGGTAGTGCTCAATCATCGGCAGCAGAAACTGGTGGACCGGCTTTGCTCACAGCAGAAATTGTTATCCCTGCCCTTCAAAAACGGTATGTTTGAACAGCCGCTGATCGGCACTGTCGAGCGCTTATCTCCCATGCATTCCCATGCGGAGACACAAGCCGAAGGCGCGCTGTCCAGCCTCGCTGCTTCGGGACTTTTGCCACACTCTTCCAGTGCGTGGCCTTCCTCCCGCGTTCCGTAGAACGTGTCGCGGTTCCCCGGAGTACAGGCGCCCGGGCGGCCTGCAAATGAATCTGATTTGAATGGAGCAGGCTCGCGAGAAATGCGCAAAGCCGAGCAAGGTTTGGCAGCTATCCTATTGGACAAGCGGCGCCGAACTGTGTGAACAGAACTTGCCGAATCGAGCCCGTGCACTGACCGCCTGCCTCGAGACGCTGCAGGTTTGCGGGCGGCACCCTCGGTTAAGCGGCACATAGGTCGCCATCCGCATCTGCAGTGCACCATTTGTCCACACGCGGGCCGATAGCCGCATCTAAATGCGACTAATAATGCAGTGCGTCACGGCGGACGACGAACAAGCTGCGACCGACCTCCTTTGACACAGCGAGGTGTGTGTTCCGGGAAAGGCCCGCGTTTTGCTCTCACTGCCGGTCAAGAATCAAGGACGCATGTCAAAAGCGACACGAGCCGCTAAATTACTTTCAAGTGCTGGGGATGTCTCAAGACAAGCGCGCAGCTGCAGCGATACGGCCATTGTACGAGAAGTACCAAAAAGCCTTGGATACTGAAGCTGAAGTTGGCGTGCCGGATGACGTGTTTTGGGGAGCAATTCCGTACTTCCCGTACCTGACAGCGGCAGGAGCGCTCTTCAAAATTACTGGGTCGCCAGAGTAGAGCGCATTGAACAGAAAGACGGTTCCTTCGTTGTGGACGAGAACGTCTGGAGCGGATGGCTTCTCTTTTGGTGAGTCCATTGAATCCCCTTTGGGCTTTCGCCCCGCATCGCCTTGGAAGGCAACCACCGCAGCGGAGCGGAGACGGCGCCACATCCAGCTTCAACCTTTTGAAGTGGGGCGCTCTCTCATAAATGCATTGAGCCGCAGCACCGTGGGACTCGTTCTCAGTCGCCGCAAATCACTTAAAATCAGTTC
>PLEA01000400.1:0-152 GCA_003136335.1 Acidobacteriaceae bacterium
ATTCTGGTTTCGGCGGCAGTGTCTTTGTCTCTGACGCCGATGATGAGCGCCAAGCTGTTGAAGCATCGCAAGGAGGGAGAGAAGGGACGCTTCTACGAGGTTACCGAGAATTATTACAACCGGATCATTGCGTTTTACGGGCGCACCGTGAA
>PLEA01000400.1:163-3392 GCA_003136335.1 Acidobacteriaceae bacterium
CTGGCGAAAATCATTCTGCAGGATAAGGCGGTGGACAGTCTGTCGTCGTTCATCGGAGTCGACGGCACGAACACGACGCCGAACGAGGGCCGGATCCAGATCAATCTGAAGCCGCGCGACGAGCGCTCTGACGATGCTTCCGCCATCATCCGGCGGCTCCAGCCAGAGTTGGCGAAGGTCGACGGCATTACTCTCTACATGCAACCTGTGCAGGATCTCACCGTGGAAGACCGCGTGAGCCGCACCCAGTTTCAGTATTCGATCGAAGATGCGGACGCGCAGGAACTGGCGCAGTGGACGCCGAAGCTGGTGGCTAAACTGCAAACGTTGCCTGCGTTGCGCGATGTGGCGACGGACCAGCTCAATAATGGCCTGAAGACAAATGTCACGATCGACCGGGACACGGCGTCGCGGCTGGGAATTTTCCCGCAGGCCATCGACAACACGCTTTACGACGCTTTCGGACAGCGTCAGGTTTCGACCATCTTTACGCAGTTGAATCAGTATCACGTGATCCTCGAGGTTCTGCCGACATTCGCGCAGACTCCGGATGCTCTGAAAGATATTTACATCCGCCCCAGCACGGTGACGCCGAACTCGGGCGCTCCAACGGCCAATGGAGCGGCTGTGACAACCAGCGGCGCCCCGGTTCCGATCTCGACGTTTACGCATATGCAGTCGAGCAATGCTTCTCTTGCGGTCAACCATCAAGGGCAGTTTCCGGTGGTGACGCTCTCATTCAACCTTGCCCCGGGAGCATCGTTGGGGGACGCGACCAAGGCGATCCAGGAAGCCGAGAAAATTATCCAGTTACCTCCCAGCATCCACGCGGCTTTTCAGGGGACGGCCGCGGCGTTTCAGAACTCGCTGGCGTCCGAGCCTTATCTGATTCTGGCGGCTGTGATCACGGTTTACATTGTGCTCGGCGTTTTGTATGAGAGCTACATTCACCCGGTCACGATTCTTTCCACCCTGCCTTCGGCGGGCGTGGGCGCAATTCTAGCCTTGATGATCACGGGGAATGACTTAACGGTGGTGGCGCTCATCGGCATCATTCTTCTGATCGGCATTGTGAAGAAGAATGCCATCATGATGATTGACTTCGCGCTGGAGGCGGAACGCGAAGAACATAAGCCGCCGGAGGAAGCGATTTATCAGGCATGCCTGCTGCGTTTCCGGCCCATCATGATGACGACGATGGCGGCGCTGCTCGGCGGTCTACCGCTGGCGCTGGGATCGGGGACCGGCGCGGAACTGCGCCGGCCCTTGGGCATTACCATCGTCGGCGGATTGCTGCTCAGCCAGTTATTGACGTTGTACACGACGCCGGTGGTGTATTTGTGGTTTGACCGGCTGGCGCAGAGATTTTCGCGTTACCGAATTGGCAATCCCATTTCAGAGGAGCCTATGTCGGCGAATTAGAGGCCATTTGGTAAGAACTGAAGGAGTCCTCGGGGGCTAAAGCCCGCATCATTTACGACTCCAAGCGGCACGGCTGAAGCCGTGCCCTTACCAAAACCATTTATGAGATAGCTTCGAGACATACTGGCTAGGCAGACAGACAATGAGTATTTCGGCTCCATTTATTCGGCGTCCGATCGGCACGTCGCTGCTGGCGGCGGCGCTGCTGCTCTCGGGGATTCTCGCCTTCAATTTTCTTCCGGTGGCTTCGCTTCCGCGGGTGGATTTTCCTGTGATCGGCGTAGGTGCGGGTTTGCCGGGCGCAGACCCGCAGACCATGGCGTCGGCGGTGGCAACGCCGCTGGAACGGCAGTTCGGACGCATCTCTGCAGTAAACCAGATGACTTCCTCGAGTCAGCTGGGCACGACCAGTATCACGCTGCAGTTTGATCTCAACCGGAATATCGATGCCGCGGCGCGCGACGTGCAGGCGGCCATCAATGCGGCACGCAGCCAGCTTCCCGCCAACTTGCCAAGCAATCCAAGCTACCGCAAGGCGAACCCGGCGGACGCGCCCATCTTAATTCTTGCATTGACGTCGGATACGATGACGGTTCCGCAGATGTACGATGCGGCGGATTCGATTCTGGCGCAGAAACTGGCGCAGGTGGACGGCGTGGGCCAGGTCTTCGTGGGCGGAGCGGCGCAACCCGCCGTGCGCGCGGAGGTGAATCCGACCTTGCTCAACAAGCTGGGGATTGGGCTCGACACAGTTCGCAATGCTTTGAACGCCGCCAATGCGAACCGCCCAAAAGGGCAGGTTTCAAACGGTACAACATCGTATTCTTTCACCGATACGGACCAACTCTTTACTGCGGACCAGTACCGTCCGCTGATCGTTTCCTACAACAACGGCGCGGCGGTTCGACTGGGAGATGTGGCCGACGTGACGGATTCGGTTTCCGACCGGCGCAACATCGGCTTGGCCAATGGCAAGCCCGGCGTGCTCATTATCGTGTTCCGGCAGCCCGGAGCCAACATTATTGAGACGGTTGACCGGGTGCGAACTCTGATGCCTTTTCTGCAGTCCTCGATCTCTCCGGCGATCGACTTGACGATTGCCATGGACCGCACGGTGACGGTTCGCGCCTCGGTTAAGGACATCGAGACTACGCTGATCATTTCCGTCATTCTCGTGATCCTGGTGGTGTTCGCGTTTCTGCGCACGGTGCGGGCCACCATTATTCCGAGCATTGCAGTGCCGCTTTCGTTGGTCGGAACCTTTGGCGGGATGTACCTGCTGGGATACAGCCTCGACAACCTGTCATTGATGGCGCTGGCGATTTCGACCGGCTTTGTGGTGGATGACGCGATTGTGGTGCTGGAGAACATTACGCGCTACGTGGAGCACGGCATGAGCGCTGTGCAGGCGGCGTTCAAGGGAGCGGCGGAAATTGGATTTACCGTTATCTCGATGAGCGTGTCGCTGGTGGCCGTGTTTATTCCGCTGCTGATGATGGGCGGCATTGTGGGGCGGCTGTTCCGCGAATTTGCGGTGACCTTGAGCATCGCGATCGGAGTTTCTCTGGTGGTCTCATTGACCACGACCCCAACCATGTGTGCGAAGTTTCTGCGGCCGCCTAAGGACGAAAAGCGCAACTTTTTCTACCGCGGGAGTGAGTGGGTTTTCGACAGGCTTCTCCTAACCTATACCCACGCGCTGAAGTGGGTGCTGGCGCACCAGCCGGTGACTTTGGTCGTTACCATTCTGGTGGCGTGCCTGAGCGTCTTCCTGTATATAAAAGTCCCCAAGGGCTTCTTCCCGCAG
>PLEA01000313.1 GCA_003136335.1 Acidobacteriaceae bacterium
TGCTGCCACAGCAGCGGCGATCCGCCCTTGTGGCCCATCACCACTCCGTTCACCACCACCAGCGGCACATAAAAGCTGGTGCCGAGATTGCGGTCCATCAGCAGCAAAATTCCCGCCGAGAGGAGCACGCCGAACGCGAGCAGCCCAAGAATCGCCGTGATGAACCATGACCACACGGTCAGCGGCATGCGCATCATCGTCATGCCCTTGGCCCGCATATCGAGCGTAGTCGTGAGGAAGTTCAACGCACCCATCAGCGAGGCTAAACAAAAGATCGCGATGCTCGTAATCCACAGATCGGCGCCCAGTTGTTCACCGGGCCCGGCCGACGGCAATGCGCTGAGCGGAGCGTATCCCGTCCACCCGTGCAGCGGCGCCCCTCCGGTCACGAAGAAGGCGGCGATGATNNATGGTGCCGTGCATGGTCAGCAGACTGAGATACGTTTCCGGCTTGATCTCCCCGACAAACGGCAACACGGCCGCCGGCCAGATCAAGTGAATGCGCATCAACAGCGACAAAAACATCCCAACAAATACCGCCGTGAGCGCCAGGAAAAAATACTGTATGCCGATGACTTTGTGATCCAGGCTGAAAATGTATTTCCGGATGAAACCCTGAGGAGCGTGCGCGTGTACCGAAGCCGGGGTCGCCATTTTATTGTTTCTCCGCCTCCCGTGCCGCCAGCCACTTGTCAAAATCCTCCTGGCTGACGATGTGGACCATGCCGTGCATCTTGTAATGCCCAAGCCCGCAAAGTTCGGCGCAGGCAATCTCGTACTCGCCGATCGCGGTCGGTTTGAAGTGCATGTGAATGTTCAGCCCCGGAACCGTATCTTGCTTGAAGCGTAGCGAGGGCACAAAGAAGCTGTGAATCACATCCACCGCGCGCAGGCTGACGTCGATCTCGCGATCGACCGGCAAATACATTGTTCCCGTCACCACGTCATCTTTCGCGGCCGGATCGGAAGTATTCAGCCCTACTGCGGCCTCGCCGCCCGCCGAAGGATCCATCAGCTTCGGACTGGTCCCGCCATATTTTCCATCAGGCCCCGGATAGCGGAAGTACCAGGCGAATTGCATCCCGGTTACTTCCACCTGCACCGCGCCAGCCTCGGCCGCATCCCACCGCTGGCTAGCCCAAACGCTGCTGCCCATCAGGTTCAGCCCAATGAAGAGCACCGCAGTGAGCACCGTCCACACGACTTCCAGCGTCGTGTTGCCGTGAGAATACGAAGCCGGCGGAGCAGAGGGACTCTCGCGATACCTCCACACGATGTACCCCAGCCCAAGCTGCGCCGCGAGAAAAATAATCCCCATGATGACGAAGGTGAGAGCGAATTGGTGGTCGATCCAGCCCGCGGCTGCGGACGCACCCGCCGGCAGCCACCAGGTCTTGGCGACGAAGAAATATGTACTGGCCAACGTGATCAGCCAGATCAAGAGCAGTAACGCGAGGCCCATTCCCCAGCCCTCCCGAACTCTAAGGACGATGCAAAAAGATTTCCCCACGGCCGCTGCCACGCCCCACAGCGCAAGCAACAGTCGGCGGCGAGTGTACCACAGCCACCCGCGAAAATATCAAGGGACTTCCTGAGGAAAAGTCTTGCCACGGATCAACACGGCTTTCCCACGGCTTAGAAAATCAAAGCGCATCGAATCTCTTCCAGGGTTTAATCCGCCAGGGTTTAATCCGTGTAGATCCGTGAAAATCCGTGGCGAATGTTTCTTACTTCTCTCTCCACTCTGGCACCCGCCCCGGAGTCCAAGGCGCCCCCGCCGCCTCCATGTCCTTCTCAAGCTTCGAAAGATCAGCTTCCACCAGCGTACGCAACTTACCAAGTTGCTCCCCAAACTCCGCCGCCGCGATGTTGTAAGAATCAACATGCGATTGCGTCGGTTTCGCCAGCGAGAACCGTTCGCCCTCAATGATGGAATTCACCCTCTCACTGATGGACGAGGGCACATTCTCGCTCCTCTTCGCCATCTCCACGTCGCCACGCAGAACTCGCCTTATCTCGCGCTCCCGCTGCTCGAGCCCATCGGCAAAAGCCCCCAGTTGTTTCTCGGCCGCGGGTGTTTCCCGTAACGCCTCGCGAATCGCCTTCAACCGCGACTCCACTTCGTCGGAAGTATGAAGCGCCCCGGAAACCGCCCGATACAGACGCGTCACCTTCCGCAGGAATTCCTCCCGCGCCGTCCGCTCCGCCGCACTCATCCCCGACCCTCCCTCGGTCACAACTTTGAACTGCTCCGGGCCGGCGAGTTCCGTCACCACGCTCCCGACCTTATCGAACAGCCGCACCGAGTAGCTCCCGGCAAGCACCAGCGGCCCCTGATCGGTCGCACGCGGAAAATCTTCTTCCTCGTCATCAGAATGTTTCTTCACCTGCGGCGCAGCATAACGCAGGTCCCACGCCACTCGCTGGAACCCCGCGTCCGCGCTCCCGTCCACCCGCCGGATCGCCGCCCCACTCTCGTCATACACGACGAAATAAACTTCCGGCTTCGCCTCCTCCGCCTCCGCACGCAGCTCATCATTCGTCGGGTAGGGAAGCGTCTGATTTTTCTTCGCCGCATCCTTCTCCGTCTCCTGCCGCTTTTCTTTTTTCGTCTTAATCTTCTCTTTCATGTACGCGGTAAATACCGCACCATACGGCGGATTTTCAGCCGTATAAAACGCATCGCCCTGAAATCCTTTATTCCGCCCTCCCAGCGGATGCCGCGGCACATAAAGCAGCGCATCCTTCACCGGAAACACCGCCGCAGCCTGCTGGGTGGATTCAGCCTTAATCTGCCGCAGCGCCGTAATGTCATCCAGCACATAAAATCCGCGTCCAAACGTCGCGATCACCAGGTCGCCCTCCCGCGCCTGAATCACCATGTCGCGCACCGCAATCGTCGGGAGCCCGCCCTTCAGCCGCACCCAGTGCTGCCCGGCGTCGATCGAAAAGAACGCCCCGAGTTCCGTCCCCGCAAACAGCAAATTCGGATTCACCGTATCTTCCGCAAACGCCAGCACCGGCCCATTCTCCGGCAGATCGCCCGCAATCGAAGTCCAGGTCTTGCCGGCGTCGCTGGATTTCAGAAGATAAGGTTTAAAGTCCTCGTTCTTGTGATTGTCAAACGCCGCATAAACCGTATTCGCGTCATGATTCGAAGCCGCCAACCGGCTCACATACGTCATCTCCGGAACGCCCGCAAACTTTTCATCTTTCGTCCAACTCCCACCGCCATCGCCAGTCATTTGAATCAGCCCATCGTCGGTCCCCACATAAATCAACCCTTCTTTCTTCGGAGACTCCGCCAGCGCCACGATGTTCCCGTAAAACGACGTCGACTGATTCTTCGCCACCGCATCCGGACCCCACACTTTTCCCATCACTGGCAGCTTGTTGCGATCGATCTGCCGTGTCAGATCCCCGCTGATCGCCTTCCAGGTATCGCCGCGATCGTCGCTGCGAAACAATTTATTCGCCGCGAAATAAAGCCGCGTGTGCGAGTGCGGACTCACAATAATCGGCGAATCCCAATTCCACCGCAGCGGCGGCTCACCTTTGCCTTCCAGCGGCTGCAACACCAGTTCCTGCCCCGTGGCCTTGTCGTACCGAACCAGCACCCCATACTGCGATTCGGAATAAACCGTGTTCGCGTCCACCGGATCCACCTGCGAATGGAACCCATCTCCCCCGGTCGTCACATACCATTCGGAATTCGCAATTCCGTTTACATCGCGCGTCCGCGCCGGGCCGCACCACGAAAAGTCGTCCTGCGTCCCTCCGCATACGTGATAAAACGGCATGGCATTATCCACCGCAACGTCATAAAACTGCACCGTTGGCAGATTCGCTTTAAACTCCCAAGTCTTCGCGTTGTCCCAGGTCTCATACATCCCGCCGTCGGAACCGAGTAACCAGTGCTTGCTGTCGTCCGGATCGATCCAGATGGCGTGATTGTCTCCGTGATGATTCACCTCGTTTACCTTGTGCAGCGTCTTGCCCCCATCCAGCGACTCGCGTAGCTGAACGTTCATTACAAAAATGCGGTCAACATTCTTCGGATCGGCCACCACTCGCGCGTAGTACATCGCCCCCTGATCGAATTCATTGCGCCGCTCCCACGTCGCGCCCTTGTCGCTCGAGCGAAAGATCCCACCCTTCCCATCGCCAGCCTCAATCGCCGCGTAGACCACATTCGGATCGGCCGCTGAAACCGCCAGTCCAATCCGCCCCATATCCACCGCAGGCAGCCCCGACTTTAACTTGTTCCATGTAGCTCCCGCGTCTGTCGACTTGTAAATCGCGCTCTCCGGCCCGCCATCAATCAACGTAAACACATGCCGCCGCCGCTGATAAGCCGCCGCATACACAACGTCCGGATTCCCCGGATCCAGTTGCACATCGACCACGCCCGTGTTCTCGCTGATCGTCAGCACTGCCTTCCAGTTCTTCCCACCGTCGGAACTTTTGTAGAGTCCGCGATCCCCGCCCGGCCCCCAAAGCGGCCCCTCCGCCGCCACGTAAACCACTTTCGAATCCCGCGGATCGACCACCACTCGCCCAATGTGCTCCGACTTCTTCAGTCCCAAATTCTGCCAGCTCTTGCCCCCATCTTCCGACCGGTAAATTCCATCGCCGTAGCTGACGCTGCGCTGCGAGTTGCTCTCGCCCGAGCCCACCCACACCACGGAAGAATCACTCGGATCCAGCGTGACCCATCCAATCGAATACGATCCCTCGCCATCGAACACCGGAGTCCAGGTCGTCCCGTCGTTGACCGTCTTCCAAACTCCCCCCGACGCCACGCCCACGTAATACTCGTTCTTATTCCTGGGATTCACTGCGATCGACATCACGCGTCCCGAGGCCACCGCCGGCCCAATCAGCCGAAACTTCAGCCCCGAGAAAGTGTCGGCATTCATCCCAGCTTTCTTCTCTTCTTTTTTCGGTTCCTCTTTCTTTTCGTCCTTCTTCAGATCTTTCGTCGGAGTTTTCGCAACCGCCGGATTTTTCTTGTCGGCGTCCTTGTCCGTCGAAACCGGGGCCACGGTCTGTGCCGCAAGCGGAAGGTGGAACAACGAGAACGCAACCAGAAGAATTCCAAACCGTGATTTCAAGCGAAGCTCCCATCCGACCAGGAACCGATCAGAGATCGCGCTCCTGATAGCAGCAGCGCTCTCCGCGTCCTCGGCGGTAATAGAGATTTACAAAACTGATATGTATACAGGATTTTTCTTCAACTTAGAAGCGCCCTGTCATCCTGCGAAGGATGTGCGTCGCGAACGCGAAGCGCATCCGCAGTCGAAGGATCCCTTCCCTATACTCACTCGAACAATCTCCGCAAAGCGTTTCCGAAAACGCGGCCGCGCTCAAACTCCCGCCACACGTTAGAATTCTTCCCATGCCCCGAAAGTCCGAAGGCCACGACACGCGTTACGTCCAACTGCAAAAGAACTACTGCTTCGCCTGCGGCCAAAACAATCCCGACGGCATGCACCTAAAATTCACCCTCGACGAAGAGAGCAAAACCTTCGTCTGCAAATTCCGCCTCGGCAAGCGCTACACCGGCCCGCCCGGCCACTGTCACGGCGGCATCATCGCGACTATCCTCGACGACGCCATGGGCAAGGTAAACAAGCTCCGCCACGTAATCGCCCTCACCAAGGAGATGACCGTCGAGTACCTGAAGCCAGTGCCCCTGCACAAACCCCTGCACGTCGAAGGCAGGGAAGTCACCGTCAACGGCCGCATCCACATCAACGCCGCCGAGATTCGCAATGACAAAAACGAAGTCCTAGCTCGCAGCAAAGGTACCTTCATCGCCATCGACCCCGAAAAAATGTTCGCCAAATTCGTGGAGAGATAGACGCGCGGGTGCCCCACCCTTCTTTCTTTCGCGTTTTTTGCGAACGAGGGTGGGGATTTTGACCTCGATTGCACGATGGTGACCCCGCGGCGGCGAATTTCCCCCGGGGTTCCGCAATTACTCCCCCCGCTGTAGAATAAATCAGCAGCGAAAACCCACCGAGCACGCATCATCAAAGGGTTAGCTGATAGCTGATAGCTGATAGCTGACAGCCGAAAGCTGACAGCCGCTTTCCGGAGCCCACAATGTCGAAAAACAACGGCACCACCACCAGTCTCCGTCTCAAAACCGGCCTAGCCGAAATGCTCAAAGGCGGCGTCATCATGGACGT
>PLEA01000124.1 GCA_003136335.1 Acidobacteriaceae bacterium
CAAACCGCCGCACCTCGCCCGAAGGCAGCTTCACGAGCGCCAAATCGCCTTCTTTACTCAACAGCTGCGCCGAGCCGCCTGCTGCCCGCACGACTTGCGCGCCCTTGCCAGGCGCGAGTTCCAGATTGTGCACCTGCGTTCCCGGCGGAATCAGGCGCAATGGCAGCGCATTGCCCGGCAGGATGTCGGCACCCTCGCCCGTCTGCACCGTCATGCCAACTTCCAGGCCCACTGGATGCAGGATGTAGCGCTTCTCTCCGTCGGCGTAATGCAGCAGGGCCAGGCGTGCTGAACGGTTGGGATCGTATTCGATGGCCGCCACGCGCGCCGGGATGCCTTTTTTCTCGCGCCGGAAATCCACGATGCGGTATTGGCGCTTGTGGCCGCCCCCACGGTGCCACATGGTGATCTCGCCGTGCGAATTGCGTCCACCCGACCGCTTCTTGGGCTCGACCAGCGACTTCTCCGGCGTCTGCTTCGTCAGCTCGCTCTTGTCGAGCATGGTGATAAAGCGTCGCGAAGCGGTATATGGGTTGAAACTTTTCAGTGCCATCGTCAGTGCCCTTCGGTTGCGTTCGAGCCGCTACGGACTCGGGTTGAATGCGATTCTGACTTGCCACCCGGAACCGCTGTTGACCGTCCCCTACAAGTTCTCCGCGTACTCGATCATTTTTTCGTCGGGCGCAAGCTTCACGTAAGCTTTCTTCCAGTCGCGCCGAAAGCCCTCGGCCCGGCCGCGCCGGCGGAACTTGCCGTGATAAATCGCCGTACGCACGGCATCCACCTTGACCTTGAAAATCGTCTGCACCGCTTCCTTGATCTCGGTCTTCGTCGCCTTCGGCGCCACCTGGAATACCAGCGTGTTCTGGGTCTCTTTAATGCCCAGACCCTTTTCCGTGATCACCGGCTTCTGAATAATCTGATACGCGGATTTCATCAGGCCACCTCCGCTTTGACTTTACGTGTACGCCGGACGGGAGTCTTCTTTGCTTTCGTCTTTTTTTCTTCCGCTGGCTCCGCTTCGTGTGAACGCCGCGATGCCGATTTCTTCAGCGAGTCCTGCAACTTCTCCAGTGCCGGCTGCGCGAAGATCACGTGCGTGTAGCGCATCAGGTGATACGGATGCACTTCATTCGCCCGCACCAGTTCCAGTCCATCGATATTCCGCGAACTGAGTGCCAGGTTCTTGTTCTCGACCGTCGAGTTATCGACCAGAAGCGTCGTGCCCTCGATCTTCAGCTTGGTCAGCGACTCCTGAAACAATTTCGTCTTCGCTTCTTTCAACTCAAACGACTTCACAACCATCAGCTTGCCGTCGGCAAACTTCGAAGCCAGCGCCGAACGCAGCGCGCCCAGCAGCTTCTTCTTCGGGAAAGCATAATCATAGGAGCGTGGCTGCGGCCCGTGCACGGTCCCGCCGTGACGCCACAGTGGTGAACGGATCGAGCCGATACGCGCCCGCCCCGTTCCCTTCTGCTTCCACAGCTTCTTGCCCGATCCGGAAACCCGCCACCGGTTCTTCGTGGCATGCGTACCCGCGCGAGCCGAGGCGCGATAATGCGTGATCGCCTCCCAGAGCAAGTCTTCGTTGACCGCTCCGAAAACTTCCTCGGCCAAGTCCAACGTTCCCGCCTTGGCTCCGCTTAAAGTGTAAACATCAATAGTCGCCATATTTATTTCTCGTGTAGAGCGGGCGCCCTCGCCCGCTGCCCTTGATCTTGCTTTTGCTCTTGTTCTCGCGAGCCCGAGCTAACTTAGCCCTTCTTAGCCGCCCGCTTCGCAGCCTTCAACGGATCAACCGTAGCCGAACCCGCAAATCCGCGGCGCTCTCTCGGCGGCTTCTTGGCTTTATTAATCATGATGTACCCGCCATTCGCGCCCGGAACGCTGCCCTCGACCACCAAAAGATTCTCTTCCTTATCGACGCCCAGAATCCGCAAATTGCGGGTCGTGATCCGGGCATCGCCCATGTGACCCGACATCCGCATGCCTTTAAACACGCGGGAGGGAAATGCCGACGAACCAATCGAACCCGTAATCTGAAACATCGATCCGTGCGACTTGGGACCGCCGGCGAAGTGATGCCGCTTCACCACACCCTGGAAGCCCTTTCCCTTGCTGACTCCCACGATGTCGACAAACTTCTCGCCTTCAAAAATCTCGACCAGCACCCGGTCGCCGACTTTCACTGTAACGTCGCTGTCGGCAGCACCATCGGTTTCCAGCGGCACTTCGCGCATGAACTTCAAAGGCGGAAGATTGTTCTTCGCCAGATGTCCACGCTCCGGCTTGGTCAGCCGCGACTCCTTCACAAACTCCACCAGGCCAATCTGGGCGGCTTCGTAACCGTCTTTCACCGCCAACTTATGCTGCGTCACCACGCAAGGACCAGCCTGCAGCACCGTGACCGGGCGCACATCGCCCTTCGAGTCAAACAGTTGCGTCATGCCGACCTTCTTGCCCAGAATGCCCGTAACCTTCGTTGCCATCTTCGTCTCCACCCAGCGTGGCTCGTCGATTACCTGTCGTTTCGGTAAGACGGCTATTGGCTGGGAGCTCTGCGGCTCTAGCGAGAAGCTAGCAGCCAGGAGCTAAAAGCTATTTATGTTCCTTGCCGAACGCCTTAATCTCCACATCCACGCCCGCCGGCAGATC
>PLEA01000399.1 GCA_003136335.1 Acidobacteriaceae bacterium
ACCGGAGCGTCCAGAAAAACCGTGGGCAGGCTGGATGATGTCAGCAAGGCCGCATTTTCTTTCTGCACGAAGGCTCCTCCGCCCAAGGCCATGATTCTGGCGCCACCGCCACGCAGTTCGCCAAGCAAGTGTTGCAGGGCTGCGTGCTCAGCGCGACGGAATTCAGATTCTCCCGAATCGCGGAAAATCTCCGCTACGGAGCGCCCCTCGCGCGCTGCGATGCGGTCGTCGAGATCTTCAAAGATCCAATTCAGCCGTTGTCCGAGGACACGGCCCACACTGGTTTTCCCGGCTCCCATGAAACCGACCAGAAAAACAGCGTTGTCCGGAAGATTGCCGGCCCCGGTGGACGACCGTTTGGGCCGCACCCGGGTACGTGGCGTCGCATTCGCCGTTTTTCCAGAAGCCTTCGTCAAAAGTTAGCCGCTCGCTGCTGGCTCCTAGCGTGCGCTTGGACCGAGAGACGTTGCAAGCAACGTCTCTACAGATTCTGTTATTTTGCGGTGCGTTTGCTGAGGTGAATTTTACCACTGAAGCTGCGCAGCACCACGGTGGATGAGACCGCGGCGCGGCCCATGGTACCCCAGAAGGCACTTCCCTCTTTGATGACGAACCAAGTGTGGGTTTTGGGTTGGAGAGGAATGTCGTCGTGCACTTCACCGCGCACCGAGCGGGCGCTCACATCGGCGGAAGTTGTTTCCGGCACGGTGGCCTCGATGTTGCCGCTGTGGCTGGTGAGGCGGTACTCGCCGCGGTCGCCAAAGTCGCCAATGTAGTTGATGCTGCCGCTGGTGGAGATCACCTGCACCAGGGGTCCGGTGACGCCGTTGAGCGTGACTGCGCCGCTCAGGGAATCGACTTCCACGTGGCCGTCCTGCACATTGGTGAGGGTGACGGGACCATTCAGGGTTTTCACGTGCACATGTGCGCCGGTAATGTCGCGGATCTCGACGGTGGCGGCGGCGCCTTCCAGGGTTACATCGCCATGAAGTCGTTCGGCGCGCAGAGGACCGGTGCTGGAGTGGAGCGTGATGCTGGCGTCGGCGGGTACGAGGATTTCGTAATCCACGCGTCCGGATTGCGCATCGGCGCCCGCCAGCAGATGGGATTGAATCTCGACCCGGTTGCCGACCAGGTTTTTGTCGACTTCAACTTTGTCGGAATAGAGCAGGGCATTGATGACGACGACGTTGCCGGTGGAGGGTTTGACCGAGATCGAGCCGTAGGGATTGTTGACCGAAACTCCGGCCTTGGGGCCGACGTTAAAGCGATATTCCTTGTGGCTCTCGGCTAACAGCGTGCCCGCCAGCATCGCGCCGATCAGGACAAGGTCGATGGTGCGCCCGCTTAAGACTCGCCCGCTTGTTAAGACTCGCCCACTCATGCACACTCCCCCGAATGCTCCTGTCGGTCCGCATAGCGCAGGCTGGCGGATCGAGAAATGCTTACCTTACGGCAAAGAACGATCCAAGGCGAACTCGAAAAGCATGGCCTTTTGCTGATAGGCCTCCATCAGGGAGCGGCGAGCTTCGTCGTCGTTGGGATTGGCGGCGACCACGCTTTTCGCATCCTGAATATACTCGTTGACGCGGCGCAGATTGTCGGTGTACTGAGCCTTCAAGGCCGGCGACTGCTGGGCTACTTCCAGCAACAAGTCGTCGTCATTCAGGCCGGCAATCGCTAAATCCGAAACGGGAGCGATCGACGCTGTGTCGCGGGCAAGTTGGTGCGCGAGCGAATGCTGGCGAACATATAAGCCCGCAGTAAGCAGCAAGGCGGCGGCTGCAGGAACCATCCAGCGCGCCCAGCCCCAGCGGCTGCCGAGCGAAGGCAGCAAGGACCTGCCACGCTGGGGACGAATGACGCCCTCTTCGCGCAAGGTGCTTTCGATGGATTTCCAAACGTGGGGACCGGGTTCGTTATCCGCACGCAGTTCGACTGCCGTGGAGGCAATGAGGACTAATTCGGTGACCAACGCCGAGCACTCGGCGCAGGTTTTCAGATGATCCCGCTGTTCGGCGCTTCTGCCGCCCTCGATCTCCGCCAGGCTGGCTTGCAATTCAACGCAATTCATACTGCTCTCCCCAAGCCTCTGTCGAACCCAATGTAGTGCCATTTCCAGTCCGCTTGCAGCATCGCGCCGCAGCCGAGGTTAATGCCGTGTCCAGTCTGCGCCGGCTCACGTGAATCGTCCAAACTCTACCACCAAACTTATCACTGCTCAGGAAGCCTTTTCGGCTCGCTTGATCTTGAGCAGATCGCGCAATTTCATGCGCGCTTTATGGAGCTGCGACTTGCTGTTGCCGATCGAGCAACCGACGATAGTCGCGATCTCATTATGTTCGTAACCTTCGACGTCGTGAAGCACAAAAATTGTGCGGTAACCGGGAGGGAGATCATCGACTGCTCGCTGTAACTGCAGCCGGTCGATCGATCCGGCCAACGCCAAATCTTCTGCCCCGAAATCTTTCTTCGGCGTATCTTCTTCGCCGCCTTGCGTGGTTTCTTCGAGTGAAACCACCGGAAGGCTCTTCTTTCGCAGGTGCATCAGCACCACGTTCACGGACAGGCGATGCAACCAGGTCGAAAATGCAGACTCGCCGCGAAACGTTCCAATCTTACGATAGAGCTGCAGAAACGCTTCCTGCGTCAGATCCTCGGCTTCGGCGGTATTCGCCGTCATGCGCAGACAGAGCGAGTACACCCGCCGTTTGTGCTTATCGTAGAGAGCCTGGAACGCCGGAGAGTCCCCTTGCTTGGCCCTTTCGATCAGCTCGGCTTCGTTCGAGTCGTTGCCCTGTCGTGTTGGGTCGGTCAAGTCGCCTTTTCCGGCCGCACCAGTTGAGATGCGGCTAACTATCTTTGCGTTGTATGGCTTGCGGGCCTTCTGCGGTGGAACTAAGGTAATATATGTATTCAGAATACCGGAGCCATTCTACCGATCTTGGAATTTTGGTATCAGGTGCTCCGTCTCCGGAAATCCTTTGCTTGCTCAGGGTTGAACCGTTCTGCTGTCAGAGTATCAAACCCAATTCCAAAATTAGAGTCGCGATCTTCGAAAATTGGTAAATTTTTCGGAGCTTAAGATGTCACTTATGGGTGGTAGTGATGGTCTCCAATCCGTGCCCATGCGGGCCCAACTCGCGCTGACGGAGCAGGAAGGCGAAAGTCAGGCCTAAGAATCCTAAGAGGGAGAAGATCCACATTCCGAGATTGTAGCCGCTGGGGTGGTCGGGACCGGCGTGGCTGTAATCGTTGGCCCAGCCGACCATGAGGTTGAAGCCGAATAGGCCAATGTTCTGGATCATGGTCATCAGGCCGTAGGCGGTTCCTAGCTTGGATTGATCCACGATGTAGGCGACCGAAGGCCACATCACGGCCGGAATCAGCGAGAATGCGACCCCCATGAGCGCCATGGGCACATACAGGTTCACGTGAGAATAGGCCATCATCAGGTAGACAGGGATCAACAGCACGGAACCGAACATCATCAGCAGGGCGCGCTTGCCGATGCGGTCAACCCAGAGGCCGAACAGCGGAGTGGCGATCATGGCAAAGAGCGTCAGCATACTGGATAGGAATCCGCCGAACTCGCGCGACGTGCCATGCGCTTCGATGAAAAATTTCACGGCGAAAGTCTGAAAGGGAAAGATAGCCGAGTAGAAAGTGATGCAGAGGGCAACGATATACCAATAGCTCACGCCAAACTTGAACAGGTCGGCAAAGACCACTTTGTCGGTCGAGACCTCGCCCAGGTGGTAGACCTTCTCGGCGTGCACTTCCATCACCCAGTAAATAACCGCGCCGATCACACACAAGGACGAGACTCCAAGTGCGATCAGGAATGGCCAGCGCCAGTTGGCGTACGCCGACCGGGCCCAGGTGGGGGAGTTCAGCGCGGCAAAGGACCCAAGCCGGCAGATGGTGAGATTGATGCCGAAGGCAAAGCTGAGTTCTTTGCCCTTGAACCACCTCGCCAGGGCGGCGGTGACCGCGACGATCAGCGATTCTGCCCCCATCCCAAAAATGAGGCGACCGGTCGCCATAAGCCAAAGGTGTCCCGATGCAACGGTGATTGCGGGCCCGATCAGGCAAAGCACGCCAAAAATCATCAGCGATCGTCTTAGCCCGATTCGGTCAATCAGGACCCCGCCGATGACGACGGTAAATATGTTCGGGAAACTATAGATGGCCTGCAACAACCCGATGTTGGAATCGGAGAAGCCAAGCTGTTGCTTGAGCACGTCGGCCAGCGGGCTCAACGCGTCGTAGACGTAGTAATTACCGAACATCGCCAGGCTGAGAAAGATCAGCACCATCCAGCGATAGAG
>PLEA01000583.1 GCA_003136335.1 Acidobacteriaceae bacterium
GCGTCCATCTTCGACATGGACGGCCTCTTGGTCGACTCCGAGATCCTCTGGCATCGAGCCGAGCTCGAGATCCTCGTGCCCCTGGGCGCGCTGATCGATGCCGGAGTTCCGCCGCGACTGCTGGAAGAAACCGTGGCCACACTGGGCCTGGGCGCGCGGCTGGAAATTTCTCGAGTCATGCGCTGCGGCATTTCGGCGACCAAAGTGGACGTTTGGGTGGACGGTGAGAAGGACTCGCCGCGCGACGCAGTGACGCGCGAACGCATCCGGCGTATCGAGGAAAAGGCGCTGCGCAACCTTCGGAATCCGCGGACGGAAACAGGATCGCATCGACATTCTCATGACCACGAACATCCTCACGACCATGAGCATTCCTCCGAGACGGAAGTTTCGCGGGCGGGGGCGCCCGTGCTACACAAGCACGAGCATGGCCGCGGGTTGACCGAGATTCGCGAGATCATCCGCAAGGCCGCGATCAGCGGCACTGCCAAGAAGACCGCCATCGCGATCTTTGAGGCTTTGGGAACGGCGGAGGCGAAGATCCACGCTACCTCCATCGAGAAGGTGCACTTCCATGAAGTAGGCGCGGTGGATGCGATGGTCGACATCGTCTGCGCGTCTGTGGGCGCAGAAGCTCTGGGAGTGGACGAGATTGTCTGCTCGCCGTTGAACGTCGGCGGCGGGACGGTGCAGTGCGCACACGGCACCTTTCCTGTACCTGCTCCAGCGACAGTAGAACTGCTGAAAGAGGCGCCGGTCTACTCGTCAGGCGTGCAGGCGGAGTTGCTCACTCCCACTGGAGCCGCAATCGTAAAGGTGCTGGCCGAGCGTTTCGCCCCGTTCCCCGAAATGAAAATTGAGAAGTCGGGCTACGGCGCTGGGTCTCACGAGTTCCCGGGGTTTCCTAACGTCGTGCGATTGACTGTGGGTGAGGCCGCTTCAACCCTGGCCGCGAAGACGGCATCCGATACTGTGACCGTGCTGGAAGCGAACCTGGATGATTTAAATCCGCAGGTGTTCGGATACGTGATGGATCGTTTGCTCGAAGAAGGTGCATTGGACGCGTTCGGTGTGCCCGTGCAGATGAAAAAGAGCCGGCCCGGCACGCTGCTCACGGTGCTCTGCAAACCCGCAGACGCGGCCCAGTTGACGCAACTGATCTTCACCGAGACCACAACGCTCGGGGTGCGACGGCGAGATGAAGTGCGGCAGACACTGGCGCGGCGCTGGGAGAGCGTTCGCACCCAATGGGGCGAAGTCCGAATCAAAATTGCCAGCATGAACGGAACCGTCACTAACTACGCACCGGAGTATGAAGACTGCCGGCGCATCGCCGCCGAGCATCACGTGCCGCTGAAAACGGTGATCCAGGAAGCAACGCGAGCTTACACAAGCAGCGACCCACAATAGTATCGGAATTACCTGACCAGATGATCCGCGAGAAGATCAGTGACGTTCAGTCCAGTTATGACTTGATTGCGGACGAGTATGCCCGGCGCATCTACGATGAGTTGCAGCACAAGCCGCTGGATTGTCGACTCCTCGACCGGTTGGCCGAGAGCATTCGCAACGTGGGCATTGCCTGCGATCTTGGCTGCGGGCCCGGACACATCGCCCGCTACCTCCACGAACGCGGAATCCAGGTTTGCGGCATCGATTTGTCGGCGGGAATGATTCAGCGTGCCCGGCAATTGAATTCGGGCATCGAATTCAAACAAGGTGACATGCGAGCCCTCCCAGTTAAAGACAACACCTGGGCCGGCATCGCGGCATTTTACGCTATCGTAAACCTGTGGCCCGGCGATCTTGTTCAGGCGTTGCGGGAGATGATGCGCGTCCTCATGCCCGGAGGGCGGCTCTTGCTCAGTTTCCATATCGGCGAAGACACGTCGCAGGTCGAAGATCTTTGGGACTCTGGGGCCGCGCTCGAATTTCACTTCTTCCGCGTAGGTACCGTGGCGGGCTTCCTTCGTAGCGCGGGATTCGAGATTGAGGAAATTATCGAGCGCGAACCATACGCATCCGAAGTGGAGTATCAGAGCCGGCGAGCTTACATTTTTGCGCAAAAACCAAGGACGAAGATTACCTCCGCATGACCAGAAAGTTCTACATCACGACCCCGATTTACTACGTGAACGCGAGGCCGCACATTGGCCATGCCTATACCACGATCGCCTGCGACACGATTGCACGGCGGCAACGACTGCTGGGCGCGGACACTTTCTTTCTTACCGGCACTGACGAGCATGGTCAGAAGATTGAGCGGGCGGCGCAGGCCGCCGGCAAAACTCCGCAGCAGTACGCGGATGAGATTTCTTCGGAGTTTCGCAAGCTGTGGCTGCGGATGGGTATTTCGAACGACGACTTCATCCGCACGACGGAAGAACGCCACAAAAAGCGAGTGCAGGAACTTTTCCGGCGCATTCGCGACAACGGCTACATCTACAAGGGCACGTACACGGGCCAGTACTGCGTTTCGGACGAACTTTATGTTGACGGCGCTCAACCTGGCGACGCTTGCCCAATCTGTGGGCGCATCACCGAGACCGTGCACGAAGAAAATTACTTCTTCAAGCTCTCGGCCTTTCAGGACAAATTGCTGGAGCTTTATGCGAATCCGGAATTCGTTCGGCCCGAGACCCGGCGCAATGAGGTGATTTCATTTGTGCGTTCGGGACTGCGCGATCTGTCAATCAGCCGGTCGACATTTTCGTGGGGCATTCCCGTGCCTGACGATCCTAAGCACGTAATTTATGTGTGGCTGGACGCGCTGGCCAATTACATCACCGCCATCGGCTACGGCTCGGCTCACACGGGTGCGCAAGAAGCGTTCAAAAAGTACTGGCCGGCCGACGTGCACATGATCGGCAAGGAAATCGTTCGCTTCCATTGCGTCTACT
Source organism: Acidobacteriaceae bacterium (assembly GCA_003136335.1). Next base: position 2,901 of record PLEA01000583.1, read on the forward strand.
GGCCGGCATTTCTGCTGGCGGCGGGATTACCCTTGCCAAAAGCGATTGTGGCGCACGGCTGGCTGCTGTTTGAAGAGAGCAAGATGTCGAAATCGCGCGGCAACATTGTGCGCACCGAGACGATTCTCGACGTGCTGGGCGCGGACGCCCTGCGTTATTTCCTGTTGCGCGAAGTTGTCTTCGGGCAGGACGGTTCGTTCTCGTTCGACGCTCTGGTGCAGCGCTACAACTCGGACCTTGCCAACGGACTGGGAAATCTGGCCAGCCGCACTTTGACGATGATCAACCGGTACTTCAAGGGCGAGGTGCCCTATCCGTCACACGCGGCAGCGAAGATTCCCGCCGATGACGCGATTGCCGAGACAGCGTGCAAAACCATTCGCGAATTCGGCATGCTCTTCGATCAATTCCAGTTTTCGCGCGCACTGGAAACAGCGTGGGGATTAGTAGCGGCGGTCGACAAATACATTGTCGAGAACGAGCCTTGGGCGCTGGGGGAGAAGCAGGACGACGCAAGCCGGGCGCGGCTGGCCACGGTGCTCTACACCTCGGCTGAAGCGCTGCGAATCGCGACGGCGCTGGCGCATCCGGTCATGCCGGATGCAACAGCCAAGATCTGGGAGCAGATGGGTCTCGGGGACATCAAGAAACTTGCCCTAGCCGATCTCGCTTGGGGACAGTTGCGGCTGGGAACGAAACTCGGCGAGGTGCGCCCGGTTTTTCCGCGCGCCGACAAGAGCGCGATCGAAAGGATGCAACACATGGAAGATCAGCAACGAGGTCCGGCGGTCGAAGAGTCGAAAGAACCGGCTGCACAGTCCCCTGCGACACAGGCTCCGGTAAGCGCTCGGCCAGCCGCCCCGACACCTGCGGCGACCGACGGCGGGAAGATTACGATCGACGACTTCGCTAAGGTCGAACTGCGCGTGGGCGTGGTGAAGGTTGCCGAGCGCGTGCCCAAAGCGGACAAACTGCTACGGCTCGAAATCGATATTGGCACGGAAGTCCGGCAGGTTCTGGCCGGCATTGCCGAAGCCTACGCGCCCGAGACTCTGGTTGGTCGCAAGGTGGTGATCGTGGCTAACCTCGCTCCGCGAAAACTGCGCGGGCTGGAATCCAATGGGATGATCGTCGCCGCGTCGCTGGAGGGCGGAAAGCCTGTGCTAGCAAGCTTTCTGGAGGATGTGCCGGTGGGAGCGAGACTAAAATAGGCCTGACTTAGATGGAAGTGAGACCGTGCGACACCCAGCCGAGCGGCGTTCGGCCGGACAGCCGGGGGCAGCTGTCGCCACACGAACTCTGCTGCTTTGCGATCTGTTTAACGACCAACAACGAGCGACCGACCACTGTGTTTGTAGATTCTCACGCACATCTTGACGGCAAGCAGTTCGACTCGGATCGCGAGAAGGTCATCGCTCGCGCTCGCGAGGCCGGAGTGCGAACGATGGTCGCCATTGGCAACGGGGATGGCCCTCCCCAGTTCGATGCCGGAATTCAACTCGCAGACATGCACCCATTCATGTACGCGACTATCGGAATCCATCCACACGAGGCGAGATTGGCTTCCGACCATGCATATTCCGAGATGGAGCAACTGGCGCGGCATCCCAAGGTGATCGCATGGGGCGAGATCGGACTCGATTATTACTATGATCATTCCCCACGGGAGACACAGAAGCAGGTATTTGCGCGGCAGATGGAACTGGCGGCGGCGGCGAAGCTTCCCGTCGTGAATCACTGCCGGCCATCGGACGGCAGCGACAATGCTTGGGAGGATTGCCTGGGCTTGATGAAGGATCAGTGGGCTCCTACCGGCTTGGGCGGAATTCTCCACTGCTTCGCCGGAAGCTGGGCGCAGGCGAAGAGCGCGCTCGATATGGGCTTCATGATTTCCTTCGCCGGCAACTTAACTTTTCCCAAAGCGCAGCAAATTCGCGACGCGGCTCTCGAGGTTCCGCTCGACCGCATGCTGATCGAGACTGACGCTCCCTATCTAGCACCGGTCCCACATCGCGGAGAACGCAACGAGCCAGCCTTTGTCAAAGAAACCGCACGCAAACTTGGGGAATTGCGCGCGCTATCCATGGACGAAGTAGGCGACCGGACCTCCCGCAACTTCTACAATTTTTTCAAATTGGCTGAAACGGTTGAAAGCAAAGTTCCGGCCCGCTAAAACCCGCGATTCTGGTACCCTCAAGAGTCAGATTCCCTTCTTTCAGAAAGATTAGAAATGTATGCCCGATAACAGTTTCGACGTCACGAGCAAGATCGATCTGAATGAGGTTTCGAACGCCATTCAGCAGGCGCTCAAGGAAATTCATACGCGCTTCGATCTGAAAGATTCGAAGTCGAATATTGAACTGGAAAAAGACGCGATTGTATTGCACTCCGCCGACGAGTACAAGCTGAAGGCGGTGAACGACATCCTGCAGCAGAAGTTGGTAAAGCGCGGGGTTTCTTTAAAAGGACTGAGCTACGGCGCAGTCGAACCCGCAGCCGGAGGAACGGCCAAACGCCGCGTCACCATGCAGCAAGGCATCGCCATCGAAAAGGCGCGCGAAATTGTGAAGCTGGTAAAAGATTCCAAGAAGAAGGCCCAGGCCTCGATTCAGGGCGACCTGGTGCGGATCAGCAGCAAGGACCGCGACACGCTGCAGGAAACCATCGCCCTGCTGAAACAACACGACTTCGGAATTGACTTGCAGTTTACGAATTACAGAACGAACTAAAGTTCAAATTGAGCGCACCGGCCGCCATTAACGGGAAAGAAGTATTCGATCTGTTGCGGGAGGATCTCGTCGCGCTGGAGGGCGAGTTCGGGCGCGACACGGTCTCGGGGGTTCAGGCCATTACTGAGATTGGCGAATACCTGCGGGCGGGCGGAGGCAAGAGAATCCGTCCGGCGCTGCTGCTGCTCTCCGCGAAGCTGCTGGACTATACAGGACAAGGCGCAGTCCGGCTGGGCGCCGTCGTCGAGATCATTCATACCGCGACCCTGGTGCACGACGACATTATTGATGAGGCCAAAACCCGCCGGGGCCGTCCCGCGGCCAATACACAGTGGGGAAATTCGAAGTGTGTGCTGGCCGGCGACTGGCTCTACATGCAGGCGTTCAAGATTGCGGTGCAGGAGCGGAACTTCCGCATTCTCGATACCTTGATTGAACTCACGCAGCAGATGGTCGAAGGCGAACTGCTGCAGATGGAAAAGCTGGGCAAGCTGATCACGCTGAACGAGCACTTCGATCTTATTTTCCGCAAGACCGCGTGCCTGTTTTCAGTCTGCATGCGACTGGGCGCAATTCTCGGCGACGCTACTCCCGAGCAAGAAGCGGCTCTGGGCCGGTATGGGCACGACCTCGGCATGGCGTTCCAGATCGTCGATGATGTTCTGGACTTGACCGCCTCGGAAGACGTACTCGGTAAGCCTGTCGCCAGCGATCTGCGCGAGGGCAAAGCGACCATGGCGGTCATCCATGCGCTTGAACGCTGCACACTGGAAGAGCGGTCCAGAATCGAGACGGTGCTGCGCCATGGAGCCTTCAACGGTGTAACTCATGGTGAGATTCTCGAAATCCTGCAGCGTTACGGATCGCTGGAAGCTGCAACGGCCCGGGCCACGCACTATGCGGAATCGGCGCGGAACTCAATTTGCAATTTTCCTGATTCGGAGATCAAACGCGCTTTGCTCTGGGCGCCCGAGTTCGTAGTCGCCAGAGAGAAGTAGGCAAATTCTCGACCTACGTAATTCGATTGTTTACTCGGCCGGGATGAGCCTACGCGCGAGATCCTTTCCTACGCCTGAAGAATGGCTCCGGTCAGGATGACTCCCAACAGAAACGGCGCGGCCTTACAGATTGTTATACTGAACCCTTTCCTGAGGCTGACGAATCGAACTTTTGCCGAGTCAGAATTTTCCGAATCAAGTTCTGCATCAGCAGGCGCCTTGATCGCTTCTTATGAACTACTTGCTCTCCATCATGGCGCGCCAAGGCTATGCCCTGACGTTCGGCTTGCTGTTTGCCGAAGCGCTTGGACTGCCCTTCCCGGCAGCGATCGCATTGGTAGCGGCAGGCGCTGCCGTCGCATCCCACACCTTGTCCGGTCCGGCGGTTCTTCTCGCCTCAATGGTGGCCCTTTTGATCGGCGACTCGGCGCAGTTTTGGCTAGGACGCTACTCCGGATGGGCACTGCTGGGGTTCCTGTGCCGCCTCTCGATGAATCCTGAAACCTGCATTCTCCGTTCGGCCGAATCGTTCTATAAACGCGGCAAAGCGACGCTGATCATTGCCAAATTCATTCCCGGGGTCAACACGATGGCGGCGCCGCTGGCAGGCAGCATGAAGATGCGCTTCGGGCAATTCTTGCGTCTGGATTTTGTTGGAGCGCTGCTTTACAGCGTGACCTACTTGCTGGTGGGATATCTTTCACGCGATTTTCTGGCAGCCACATTGAGTGGGTTTCACGCCGCGGGACAGGCCATGGAAATCATCGTCATCACTGCGCTCGTGGTGTATGCAATGTATCGCGGCGTGCAGTTTCGTAAGTACAAAAAGTATCGCATCATGCCGCGGGTGCAAGTCCAGGAACTGACCGCGCGTCTGGCTTCGGATGAGGCCAACCGGGTGCTGATTGTTGACGTGCGCAGCCACGGCTACTACGACGTTGGTTCCGAGCGTATCGCTGGCTCGATCCGCATCGAGCCCAATAATCTCGACGAGGAGATCAAGAATCTTCCCAAGGATAAGGACATTTACCTCTACTGTACTTGAGCGCGCGAAGCGACTAGCGCCCGGGTGGCGCATCTGCTGCGGGAAAAAGGGTTCAACACGTTCGTGATTGTCGGCGGTTTGACCGCGTGGCGAAAGGCTGGGGGACCGCTGGAGTCTGTACCAAAGGACGATCTGGTGAAGCTGCCGACGTTTTCATAGCGGTCTTGCAGCGCGTGAAAGTGTGCATCACGCGCCGAATTGCCGCAAATGATGGTCCAGATGCTTGTACATTCCGCGGCTCCAATCTTGCGGGTTGAGGGCGCCAAAAAAAGGATGCGGATGCCGGGTGCAATGTGCTTCCCCTCCCTCCTCAAATTGCCGCAGGCGTAGTTTGAGCTGTTCCTGTTCCCGCGCAAAATCCCGTTGATCGGACACGATCAGCTTTTTGTCGGTGGGGCTATTCCGCGAGAGTGGCTTCTCGTTCGTAAAGATAGGCTTGACGAACGGCCCGATCAGCCGCCCGATGAGGACTCGCGGCGTATTTAGCCGGCCCGCAGCCATATCGAGCGTCGCGGAACAATGAGCCATCATCTGCGCCACGTCCATCTTGCCCCACTGCCGTTGCGTCGCAGGCTGCAGCTTGTCGATGCGCGCAATTACCTCGTCAACTGCCTCTCGCTGGAATAGATTCTTCAAACTTCCCCCAAGATTGAGTTCTTGATTGCCGAAAATAATAGCACTGCGGCAAGCGGGAACTCTCCAAGAATTTTTGTGGCGAGATGTACAATTGGGGCGCTTTGCCGCGATGAACGTCTCCGCCAGTAGCGAGGAAACCGGGTTGCAGATGGCGGGAGAGCCCCAGCAACCGTCTGCGCTCGAAACCCAGCCCGCGATGAACCGAGTCCTTTTCCTCCTGGGACTTTCGGTTCTCATCAACTATATCGACCGCAGCAATCTGTCGATCGCCGCGCCGCTGATCAAAGATGAGCTGGGAATTTCCGCGTCGCAGCTGGGCACTCTGCTCTCAGCTTTTTTCTACACGTACGCATTGCTGCAGATTCCTGCTGGCTGGCTGGTGGACCGCTTCGATGTGAAGTGGGTCTTCGCCCTCGGACTTTTTATATGGTCCGCGGCCACGGCGGTCACAGGAGTTCTGCATGGATTTGTGGCATTGCTAGCCATCCGCGTGGTTCTGGGCGTCGGAGAGTCTGTCGCCTTTCCCGCGTATGGCAAGATTCTTGGCGGCCACTTCAAAGAGAGTCATCGTGGGTTTGCCAACTCGGTGATCATTACCGGTCTGGCTTTAGGACCAGCGGTCGGCATGCTGCTGGGAGGGAACTTCATTGGGCGCTTCGGGTGGCGCCCGTTCTTCGTCACTCTGGGCCTGGCTGGATTGCTGTGGCTGGTGCCATGGTTCGCATGGATGCCCCGCCGAGCGCCCGTCGCTCCACACATATCAGATCAGCATGCCGGAATTCTTGCCATCCTGCGAGAGCGGTCGGCGTGGGGAACGTGCATCTGCCAATTCAGTTTTAATTACGCTTCCTATTTTCTGGTGACTTGGCTGCCGTTCTATCTGATACGCGAACGGCATCTCTCGATGACTCAGATGGCGAAGGCGGGTGGGTTCGTCTATGTTCTGTTTGCGATTTCGTCTACCGTCTTCGGAAGGCTGTCGGACCGGTGGATTGCCAGTGGCGGCTCTCCGACCCGCGTGCGCAAAACGTTGGCGACTCTGGGAAACATCGGTATGGGCATCTTCCTGGCGGCGGCCGCAGTTGCACCGGACGCTGTTTTTATCTGGATGCTGGCCCTGGCGGGCACGTTCATGGGTGCGTCCGCTTGCAATGTTTGGGCGATGACACAAACCCTGGCTGGACCGCGGATGGTGGGCCGCTGGACAGGCGTGCAAAACTTCGTGGGAAATTTCGCCGGCGCGGTCGCGCCCAAACTTACAGGAATTCTCTTGGACCGCACCGGCCACTTCTACTGGCCGTTTTTCATTGCGGCGGTCGTGGTCTGGATCGGCGCTCTCAGTTGGATCTTTGTCGTCGGCCCGGTGAAAGAAGTGGACTGGGAAAACAACGGCCGAGAGTCCCATGCCCTTGCTGCCTGTCCCGCCCCGGAATCGTCGCAACCGTAATACACTCTTTTCATGAAGCGGGAGATCGAAGTCAAGTTTAGAGTTACGGATTTGCGGGGACTCGCCCGTAAGTTGCGAGCGGCAGGATTCCGCTTGGTCACGCGGCGGACCCACGAGATGAATACGCTCTACGACCTGCCCGGCGAAGTGTTGCGGATGCGAAAGGAACTTTTACGGTTGCGAAAATACGGTTCGGAGTGGACGCTCACCCATAAGAGTGGTGGGGAAAAAGGCCGACACAGCAGCCGGATGGAGTTGGAGACGGCCGTTACTGACGGAAAAAAGATGGATGCGATCCTGCGAGGGCTGGGGTATGCCCCGACGTTCCGCTACGAAAAATTCCGCGCCGAGTGGGCCGATAAAAAGGGGCAAGTGGTCGTGGACGAAACGCCGATCGGCAACTTCTGCGAGATCGAAGGGCCGTCGCGCTGGATTGACGCAACCGCGAAGAAGCTCGGAGTTGCTCCCGCGGATTACATCACGAAGAACTACGCGACACTGTTTTCCGATTGGAAGCAGGAGACCCGCAGTGCGGCGAACGAGATGACCTTCAATGATGTTAAGCGTCCGTAGGGTGCCCCATTCTCGCAACTCACGCCCCGTGGCATTTCTTATACTTCTTCCCTGACCCGCAGGGGCACGGATCGTTTCGTCCAACTTTTTCCTGACCCCGGACGACCTGTTGTACCGGCTGCGCGTCCCCCGCTCCGGCCATCCGTGCCTGTTCGAGTTCGCGGCGCTTGCGGCGCATGAAGGCTTCTTCCAGTTCGTCGGCAGAAGTGGATACCATGCGCGACGGGCGGCGTCCGTTGCCATCTCCATCATGCTGACCGGGCGTGCCCGGCCCAGGCCCTTGCCCAACCGGCGCACTCGGCGGCGGACCACCCGCGCCAGCATCGGGTGGCCGCTCCAGAATCTGCATCAGGTAGAGGTACCGGACCGTGTCTTCCTGGAAGCGCTGCATCATCGCTTCGAACATGTCGAACGATTCTCTCTTGTACTCAACCAGCGGATCGTGCTGCCCGTAGCCGCGCAGCCCGATGCCCTCCTTCAGGTGATCCATGCTGAGCAGGTGATCTTTCCACTGCTGATCGATCACGCTCAACATGATCATGCGCTCGTGATGGCGCATCGCATCCGACCCAATCAGTTTTTCTTTCGCGTCGTAGCGCTCTTTGAGTTTCTCGAAGATCGCGTCGCCGAGTTCCTGCCGGTTCAGCGTATCGGCCTTCACCCCTTCGGCAAGGAAATCCACGCCAAAGCGGGTAAACACCGCATCTTTCAGACCCTTGATGTTCCAGTCTGCTGCGTGAGCCTTAGTTGGACAGTATTCCTCCAGCAACTCGGCGAGAATGGCTGAGACGTAATCCTCAAGGATGAGATCCTTCTGATCGGTCCCTTCGAGCAAGCGGCGCCGCAGGCCATACACAGCCTCGCGCTGTTTGTTCATCACGTCGTCGTATTCGAGCAGGTGTTTGCGGGATTCGAAGTGCTGGCCTTCCACCGCCTTCTGCGCTGTCTCGATTCGGCGGCTAATCATCTTGGACTCGATCGGCACGCCCTCCTCCATGCCCAACTTCTGCAGCAGGGTTGAGATCCACTCCTTGGCAAAGATGCGCATCAGGTCATCTTCAAGCGCGAGGTAAAAACGCGAAGAGCCAGGATCGCCCTGGCGTCCGGCGCGCCCGCGCAGCTGATTGTCAATGCGCCGCGACTCATGCCTCTCCGTGCCCAGAATATGCAACCCGCCGACTGCGATCACTTCATCGTGCTCCACGTCAGTCTGCGCCTTGTAGCGGTTGAGCGCATCCGCCCACGCATCGGTCGGAACTGTGTACTCGTTGCCGTTGTAATAGAAGATGGAAGTCTTCCCATCTTCCTGCGGCCCTTCGATCTTGCCCTGCGCCACGCGCAACTGCTGCGCGATTCCCTTCTTCACCAGTTCCTGCTTGGCCATGAACTCGGGATTGCCCCCGAGCAGAATGTCGGTACCGCGGCCGGCCATGTTGGT
>PLEA01000495.1 GCA_003136335.1 Acidobacteriaceae bacterium
GTCTCGGGCCGCGTCGTCGCCACCGTAATGAACTCGTCCGTGCCAACCACGGGATACCGAATCTCCCACAACTTCCCCGCCACGTCTTCGTGCTTCACTTCGAGATCCGAGATCGCCGTTTCGCAGCGCGGGCACCAGTTCACAATGTATTTCCCGCGGTAGATCAGACCTTCTTCATACAGCCGGACAAACACCTCGCGCACCGCGCGCGAAAGATTTTCGTCCATGGTGAAGTACTCGCGATCCCAGTCGACGGAAGCGCCCAGGCGCTTCATCTGGTCGAGGATGGCCCCCCCGTAGAGCTTCTTCCATTCCCAGACCCGCTCAATGAATGTTTCGCGGCCCAGGTCGCTGCGTTTCTTGCCTTCTTTCGCGAGTTGGCGCTCCACCATCATCTGCGTTGCGATGCCGGCATGATCGGTGCCGGGCAGCCACAGCGTGATAAAGCCCCGCATGCGGTGCCAGCGCACAATAATGTCCATCTGCGTCTGGTTGAGCATGTGCCCCATGTGCAGGCGGCCGGTAACGTTCGGCGGCGGCAGCAGCAGCGCAAATACCGGACGCGTCTCGCCCTCTGGCGGTGTTTTCACCGAGAACAGTTTTTCTTTAAGCCAGTACTCGGCCCAGCGCGTTTCAATCGCTCCTGGCTCGTAGGCTTTGGACAGTTCGTGCGGCATCGGAGGTTGGTCTAGGACCGAGTCCCTGCCCCGGTCCTGCCGAGCAATGCTCGGAGGACTTCGGGCAGGACGCTGAACTCATGATCTTATCAGGCGCAAGAAAAGAAGGGTCAAACGACGCGAGGGGGTTATACGCATTGAGGGGAACACGCTACACCCCCCGTCCCGGAATGTCGAGTGGTTGAGTTGGGAATAGGCGTTAGGAAAAAGGTAGTGGAGCTGGACTGTGGAGTGGATTATTTCTCAAGACTGTAAATGACATTCCAGGTTTTAGAGTGGGGAACGAACTCTCCTAACTAATCCATGACTACCAGCCTTAGCGCAGGAATTCACTGTAGGAATTACGTTTCACAGGTATATCGCGGATCAGTTTTCTAATAAAGTTCTTTCGATCAAAATCCACTCTCGCGAGCGCATTTGTTAATTCCGATCTTTCGGATATCGTTTTTTACTTCTTCGCTCGCTACAACTCTTGTCAGTCTGCCATATTCTGTGTTCTTGAATTCCAATACACGAATCTCGTCACCTTCTTCCCGCTTGCGATCTGTCTGCTTGCCAACATTCATCCCGTTCTGTTCTCACCCCGTCAAACGACGCGAGGATCGTGAATCGGCGCGAGCGACGCGTCCGTTCCCGGCGGATCCTCCTCCGAGACTCATTTGGGCTGTGTGTGCAGTTTTGATCAGATTCCCCAAGAGGGAAATGGAATAATTCAAGAACTCTGAACTGAACTCAGAAGTATGAGGATTAGACAGTCGTGTCTTCCCCAGACCGCTCCGAGGAGGATGTATGTGGGCCCTTTCAAAACAGTCCAAGCAAATGGCGCTCGAGCATTCCCAGATGCAATCGGTAATTCTTCAGCGCACCGCCGAACTCCAGAATCTTTCCCTGCGGCTTCTAAAGGTACAGGATGAGGAGCGACGCAAGTTGTCTCGTGATTTGCACGACAGCACTGGCCAAACGTTGGCGGCGCTGAAAATCAGTGTCTCGTTCCTGCAGCAAAACTGTAAAGAAGACCCGTCCAAAATGGCGCTTGCTTCCGACGTGGCAAAATTGGCAGATCAGGCAATCGAGGAAATACGGACCATGTCGTACCTGCTGCATCCACCGCTGTTGGATGAGGTAGGCTTTGGCTGCGCGGCGGAGTGGTACGTCGAGGGCTTTGCCAAGCGCAGTGGACTGAAAATAAGCCTCGACATAGCGACCAATTATGAACGGTTGCCTATGAATATGGAGATTGCTCTTTTCCGTATCCTCCAGGAGAGCTTGACGAATGTGCATCGGCACTCTAGAGCTGCCAAGGTTAGCGTTTGCTTTCGACGCCAACTCGAAAAGATAGTTCTAGAAGTACGAGATGACGGATGCGGCATACCGGCGGAGCGCCTGGTTCGACTGCGTGAAGCCAGCGCAGAAACGGGCGTTGGTCTGGCCGGAATGCGCGAACGCATGAACGAACTGAATGGGAAGCTGGAAATGGAATCGGACGGTCATGGAACGACCATCCGGGCCATCGTTCCATTCTCTGCCATAACTCTATCTGGTCAGATGGAAGATTGCGCGCCGGTAACTGCGCATCAACTTTCCGCATGATCTTCTCGGTTGCGATTAACCTGGAATTATGAAACGGGGGCCGCCGCCGCGAGAGTGTCTTATTTCTTCTTGGCCATCTTGCGCGAGATCTCTTCGAAGATCTTCGGCCGGAGATCGGCGAGGACGCTGTCGACGATGCTAGCAATGGCCGCGGGATCGGACTCCGATTCTGCGAACGCTTCCTCGGGAGTTTTTTCCGCACCGGCGGCAACAGCCATGGCTGCCTGAGGCGTGGACGTCCCGGCTTCCTTCTGGGAGGGCTCTTCCGAAGCGGCCCCGAGATCGCCAGACTCGCGAATTCGCCGCCAGCTTGCCCACGCGGCGACAGTGTTCACGTCGGATTCTTTGTTTGCCGTCTCCCCTTTGCCTTCCGCAGCCGGTTGAGTGGCCGCCGCTTCCATGTAAGAAGAAACCTGGCTTGCGGAAGTTCGTTCCGCAGGAACTTCATTGACGAAAGTGGGCGCTACGATCTCACGCCTCTCCTCGGTCGTCCGATAACCTTCTCCGGGCGCAGCAGCAGCAGCGACAAAGGGCTCTTCGTTTTTCTGTCCTTCGTCGTTCCGATCTTCGCTTTTCCGATCTTGGTTTTTCCCTTCCTGGTTTTTCGGCTCGTACCACGAGCCCGGTTCATCGTGCTTCGACATCTCCGGATTCGCTGCAGTCGAACTTTCTCTGGCGCTAGCTTCGACCGTCGGAGGCACCTCAGGCACAAAGTGGGCCGCTGTTCCGGTCTCAGCCACCAAAGCAGTCCCGAACCCTGGCGGAGTTGCCGTCTCCCCAACGTACGATTCCGCCACCATTTCAAGTTCCTGCACCGCGGCACGGATGGCTTCGGTCGAACCGTTGGCCAAAGCGCTCAATGCCTGCGCCGCTTCCGGGGCAGGCATCGCGGGAATCGAGCCGACCGGCTCTGCCAGCGCAGCCTCTGACGGTGACGAAGATTCTGCTGCAGCAGTGAGTTCAACCGAGTTCAACCCGGTCTCCGGGGCTGCTGTGACCGATGTCGCATGACCGCCTTCAGCCGCGGCAAAGGCTGCGTAGGCCTTCTGCATCTCGTGTTCCAGAGAAATCGCAGCTTCCTCCGAGCCCAGCGCAACCGAAACGGCTGTCCAACGCGGCGACTCCCCGACCGAACCTGATCCTGCCGCCGCTGCCATGGTTACCGGCTCATCCGCAGTCGGGTCGACTGCACCCTGAGACGAGAATCCGTTCCCCAAACTTGCGCCTGGCAAAGTGACGCCATCCGGCGGCAGGCTTTCGATCGCAGTTATCACATCCGAAGGGCTGACAGCAGCCGCAGCCTCGCCGGACTTCTCTAGGGGCGCGCCGATTTTTTCTGCGAAGTTTTGTACGAATTTCTCTTCGGACTTCTGCCCTGCGAAAGTCGCGGCCGGCGATACTGCTGCCGTGACTTCCTGCGGGAGTGCGGCCGCAGGCTGGGTCTGTTGCGTTTCTTCAGTCCTGGCTTCGGTCGGAGCGGCTTCTGCAAACCGGCTTTCCGCCAGCTTGCCCTTCACCTGGGCAGCGGCTGCGGCTAAGGCTGCAATCTCCTCTGGTGTTACATCTTTCGGCAGGCCTTCAGGAGCCAGTGCGCCCAGATCGACCCGAGTTTCCTCGGCCCTGGCGCGCGGCCTCTCTGCGGTGGAGTTGTCAATCGCCGGGCTCTCGCCATCCTCGGGCGCGGACTTTTCCTTCTTCTTGGAGGGAAACGCGATCCGGTTCTTCCATCCCAAATCTTGTTCGATCGCGACGATCTTGTCATATCGCCCTTCCTCAATGGTCGCGGTTACACGGGCAAAACGGCCCGGCTTCGAGGCCTCCGCGCGGGGCACAATCTTATCTTCGAGTTTGCTGAGCGCGCTCAGCAATTCACTGGCTTCAAAAGGTTTGACGATGAAGCCATCGGCGCGCACCCGCTTGGCTTCTTCCGGCTTGAAGGGCTCCAGCTTGCCCACCGTCAGCAGGACCGGAACCCGCGAGGTTTCCTGTGCTTCCTTGAGGCGCTGGCACACCTCCAGCCCGCTGTAGCCGGGCATATAAACATCCAGAACGATCAAGTCGGGTTTGTGCTCGGCAATCTTCTTTAGCGCGGCCGAACCGTTGTTGACGGTGATGACCTCATACCCCGCATCCGCGAGGATCTTCCGCCCCATATTTTGGGCGGTCACACTGTCATCGGCGAGCAGTATTTTCCTGGCCAAGGTTTCCTCTAATGCGGGGAGATAACGCGAAGGTAACCCGAGCCACACCCTAAGTCAATGATGCAGAAGGGAAGTAACCAGTTACCAGCGGTCAGCATCTAGTGCGTAGGCTGGGGAGCGCAATGAGCTAGAGACTAAAGTAATAACTCGGGTTTGCCTGATTTGTTGAGTTTCCTAATGAAATCTTCGTTCCGGTTTGCAAAATCCATAGGCCCCGCAGAGTTCCCGCGCCATCGGAACTACCGCTGACGGCTGATCGCTGACAGCTGTTTTCAAAACGGAACGATCTTCTTCAGCCCTTTCTTTTTCTTCTTCTTGCTGCTGGAGAGATCTGCGTCGCTGGCGGGCGTCGAATTGTCGGTACTCGCCGAAGACGAAGACGGCCCCTGCTGGATTTCGTTCACCTGCGGTGGTGGAGGCAGCGCCTGATCTCCGCCCGTGTCGGCAAGCTTCAGTTCGTTGGGATCGGCGGGAGCGCTCGGTTTCAACTCATTGGGATCAGCCGCACCTAGCGGCGTGATCGCGGTGGTGGTGCGTCCGAACGGCGAACCGCCCCCCGGAGTCGCATCCGCAGGCGGCGCCGCCGTATCTGCGGGAGGCTGGTCGGGCTTCACGATCTCCACGCCCACACTCTTCTCGCTCACGCCTGCCGCCCCGAACGTCTCCGAACGGATGACCGAGGTCGCAGCCACCGGCTCCGGATCGGCCAGCGACGGCTCTCCCACTTTGGCCGCGTTGGCTACATCCGGCCCTTTCTTTACTATTCCCATGAACTTCTGCACCGCAGTGGATTCACTCCGGCTGGCCAGTTCGGCCCGATTCTGCGCAACCGCTCCCTTGGTTGGACGGGGAATCGGCTGGTGCAGCCCTGCCAAACGCTTCTTGGCGTCATCGGAGCGGTCCATGAGCGGATAGCGCGTAAGGACCTGCGAATAGGCCTGCGACGCTTTCTTGGTCAATTCCCCAATGTAGCGGCCTTTTACCAACTCAGTCGCACAACCGCGCGGCAGGCCGTGCGCGTCGCAGGTGGGCGCGTTTCTCAGACGTATAATCTGTCCTTCATAATCCTGCCCCAGCAGATAGAGTGCTTCATCGGCGCGGCTGTAAAGCGGATATTTTTCCACCAGCGATTGCAGGCGCGCGATCGACGCCGGATAAGCCTCGCGCAAGTAGTAGAAGCGTCCAATTCCAAACTCGCGTTCGGCCAGCACCTCCTGCACTTCCAGCAGACGCTGCTTGGCTTCAGGCACCAGCTTGCTGTCCGGGTACTGCAGAATCATCTTGCGATATTCGTCCTCGGCGCGCTTGGCGTGAGTGTAGTCGCGATCCGCCTTTTCCATTTGCTGGTAATGGATGTTGGCAATCTTCAACTGCGCTTCAGCCGCTTCCGGCATGTTGGGAAAGAAGATCTCGAAATCGCTGTACTCCTGCTCGGCCTGCGCCAGGGCAGCCGTTCCACCTTCCGCGTACCAGGAGTCGCCAACCGCCAGCTTGGCGCGCGCAATGTACTCCGAATCCGGGTAGGTATTGATCAAAGTCTGCAGCGTCAGCCGCGCCACGTCGAAGCGGTTGTGCCGCATGGCGTCCATGGCCTTGTCGAACAGGACCTTATCTGGCTGCTTCGATCCAAGGTTGGCCAGCGGGTTCACCGACTTNNCCGCCGAGCACAGCTCGGCTCTTTCAGTTGTGCAGCGGTTATCGTCCTAAGATCTTGCTGCGCCGCCGGGCTTTGCCGGGTCTGAGACCCGGCCCTACAAAAGCAAACTATACTTTCAGCATCGCAGCTTCCGTCGCTACCTTCAACAACGCTTGCGCATTCTGTCTTGGATCACCATTCCCGCACCCGGCGTTGCCCGCCACCAGAATTTCTCCTCCCGCCCGCACCACATCGGCGACGGTATCGCGCGCCACCCCGCCATCTACCTCGATGCGGTAGTGCCAAT
>PLEA01000229.1 GCA_003136335.1 Acidobacteriaceae bacterium
GGAGCTTCGCTCGGCCGGACAGCCGGGAGCCTGCCCTGAGCTTGCCGAAGGGGCGGCTGTCCCCACATGAGCATTGCTGGCGCCAGTTCCCCCGTTTTTTTCGTCCTTCTCGATGAGGGCGGGAGTGAGTTTTGTGCGCTCCAGCAATATTTTCATCTTCTCCAGCCGCTGCTGCTTTGCTTGAAAATCGGACCAGGCTTCATCGGAGATCAATCCGACGCGGCGGCCGTGCGGAGTCAGGCGCCGGTCGGCATTGTCGATGCGCAGGTGCAGACGGAACTCCGCCCGCGACGTGAACATGCGGTAGGGCTCGTTGGTGCCCTTGGAAATAAGATCGTCGATCAGGATAGCGGTGTACGCCTCCGTGCGATCGAGAATCAGTGGCGGCTCTTGCTTCACCTGCAACGCGGCATTGATGCCCGCCATCAATCCCTGGCAGGCGGCTTCTTCGTAACCCGATGTGCCGTTGATCTGTCCGCCGAGGAACAGGCCTGCAATCTTGCGGGTTTCGAGCGTGCGCTCCAGCTCCGTGGGATCGATAGAGTCGTACTCGATGGCATACCCAGGGCGCAGCATGTCGGCATTCTCGAGTCCCGGGATCGACTTCAGAATCGCCAGCTGGACATCTACCGGCAGCGAGGTGCTCATGCCGTTGACGTAAATCTCGTGCGTGTTCAGTCCTTCGGGTTCAAGAAAGAGCTGGTGCATTTCCTTGTCGGGAAACTTTACGATCTTGTCCTCGATCGAAGGGCAGTAGCGCGGACCAATCGACTGGATCTGCCCACTGTACATGGGCGAGCGGTGAACGTTTTCACGAATGATGCGGTGCGTCTCCGCCGTGGTCCAGGCAATGTAACAGGGCACCTGCGAGTCGTGGTGCGCGACCCGCTTCGTGCGAAAGCTGAAAGGCGTAGGATCGGCGTCGCCCGGCTGCGCCACGAAGTGCGACCAGTCGATGGTGCGTCCGTCGAGGCGCGGCGGAGTGCCAGTCTTAAGACGGCAGCCGCGCAGCCCGAACTTCTTCAGAGACTCGCCGAGCAGCACCGCGTTGGGCTCGCCGGAGCGGCCAGCAGGATATTGCTGCTCGCCGCAGTGAATCAGCCCATTCAGAAATGTTCCGGTGGTGATGATGACTGCCGGCGCGCCCACGGTGCGCCCGTCGCGAAGGCGAATGCCGAGAACGCGAAGGCGGTCGTTGGTCCTTGGTCGCGGGTCGTGGGCAGAATCAGGTGCTCCTTGCGCATCGGCCAACGACGAACGACGAACGACGAACGACTCTTCCGTAATCAAATCCGCAACTTCCGCCTGCTTGATCTTCAGATTCGGCTGCGACTCCAGCACCTCGCGCATCTTCAGGCGATAGGCCTGCTTGTCACATTGCGCGCGCGGCGACCACACGGCCGGGCCGCGCGAGGTATTCAGCAGCCGGAACTGGATGCCGACCGCGTCGGTGATCTCGCCCATGATCCCGCCGAGTGCGTCGAATTCGCGGACCAGGTGCCCCTTCGCGATGCCCCCCACCGCTGGATTGCACGACATCTGCGCGATCAGGTCGACATTGAGCGTGTAGAGAGCAGTCCTCAGGCCCATGCGCGCGGAAGCTGTTGCGGCCTCGCACCCGGCATGGCCGGCGCCCACGACGACTACATCGAATTGTTCGGTGAACTGCATGTGAAGCGGATGGACGAGCCGTCGGCCTCTCTCTGCTCACTTTCATTCTAACAACTATTTTTTCCCAGGTTCGGTCGGCAGATCGCCTCCGAGTCGGTCTGAACCAAGGATTCGGTAGAATCGTCGGCAGGCTCTTTTGGAGTGGAAAGAACTGTGGCTAGAGAGATGCCCATTGGCGCTCGCGGCGAGGCCGAGGAGACGGTCGCGTTCGAACACACGCTGACGTCGCACCATCCCGAATTGCCGCCGGTATACTCGACGCCGGACATGATCCGGCTGATGGAGACCGCGGCATTTCATGCGCTCCAGCCTCACTGTGAAGGCGACGAGATCACCGTCGGTACATCCATCAACGTTGAGCATCGCGCCGCCACCGGCATAGGCGCCCGCATCAAGGCCGAAGCAGTGCTGGAGTCTTTTGACGGGCACTTCTATATCCTGCGTGTGACCGCCCGCGACGACGTGCGGGAGATCGGACGCGGCACGGTGGGCCGGGCGGTAGTCAGCATCGGCCAGTTCGTCGAAAAAATGAAGACGAAGTGAAACAAACGAAACCTCAGACTTCGGACCTCAGACCTCAGACCTAAGACCCAAGAGCTGAAGCTGAGAACTGAGAACAATCCCAAACAATGTCCATCGCGTTCCACGTCGATACCACCCACGGCAAAGCCCGCGCCGGCCGCCTGCTCACTCCTCACGCTGAAATCGAGACCCCTGTGTTCATGCCGGTCGGCACGCTGGCGTCGGTGAAAGGCGTACCTCAGGACACGCTCGAGGAACTGGGCGCGCAGATCATTCTTGGCAATACCTATCATCTCTACCTGCGGCCGGGAGTCGACACCGTGCGTCGCATGGGCGGACTGCATGGGTTTATGTCATGGCGGCGAGCGATCCTCACCGACTCAGGCGGATTTCAAGTCTTCAGCCTGAACGAACTGCGCAAGGTTAACGAGGAAGGTGTGATGTTTCGCTCCCATCTGGACGGCTCTTCGCATTTTTTCAGCCCGGAAAGCGCGATGCAGGCGCAGATCGGGCTGGGCGCCGACATCATCATGGCATTCGATGAATGCAC
>PLEA01000701.1 GCA_003136335.1 Acidobacteriaceae bacterium
GTGCTGCGCGACAAATTGGTGCATACCGAGAAAATGGCTGCGGTCGGACAACTCGTCTCGGGCGTAGCCCACGAGGTGAACAACCCGCTCACTGCGATTCTGGGTTTCGCCGACTTGCTGATGGAGAANNACCAAGCAGATCGTGCAGAACCTGCTTAGCTTTGCGCGCCAGATGCCGCCCCAGCGCGCCGCGGTGCAATTGAATGCGATCCTGCGCCGGACCATCCAGTTGCGTTCGTATGACTTCAACAGCCACGGCGTCGAAATTATTGAACACCTCGATGAGGGACTGCCCGAGGTCATGGGCGATGCGCATCAGTTGCAGCAGGTTTTTCTCAACATTCTGAATAACGCTTACGACGCCGTCCATGACGTGGGGCGGCCCGCGCGCATCGAGATTATGTCAACCAAAACCGGAGACGCCGTCGAAGTTTCGTTCCGTGACAACGGCGACGGCATCACCGATCCGGACAAGATTTTCGACCCGTTTTTCACCACGAAAGAGATCGGGAANNATTCTTTGCCACAACAACGCGGGCGGCCATGGCGCCACATTCATTGTCCGCCTGCCCGCAACGCCCCACACAGCCTCTTTGAGCGTGGCTGCAGGAGTGATACAACCATGAGCCTACCAGCGCTAAAACCTCAACCTTTGCCCGTACTGCTCATCGAAGACGAGCCCGCTGTCATGGCATACGTGCAGGCCGCTCTCGAGCGCAGCGGATATCCCGTGGTCTGCTGCGAGTCGGGCGTGGATGCTCTGCGCCTGCTGGAAAACGGAGCCTTTCTGGGTGTGGTATCTGACATGCGCACCCCCGGCGGAGTGGACGGGGGCCAGGTGCATGCCTGGGTCGCCCGTCACCGCCCCGATCTGGCTTCGCGAATCATTTTTATTACCGGCGATATTGCCAATGAGGAGACCGTCGCCACCCTGCATCAAACCGGCGCCCCCTGCGTGGAAAAACCGTTCCGCGTGCAACAATTTATCGACGTAGTTTCGAAGACTTTTGGGAAGGCTGATGAATAACGCCGGCGGCAAAGAAGACTTTCGCATTCGCCTGCTGATCGTCGACGACGAGCAGAGTATCCGCAAACTCTGCGTCACCGTGGGCGAGGCCCTCGGCTTTATCTGCCTGGAAGCGGAAAGCGGGGAGTCGGCGCTGGCGCTTCTCGAAGAGCAGTCCGTTCACATGGTCCTCAGCGACATGGTGATGCCGCACATGTCCGGTCTGGAGTTCCTGGAAAGAGTAAAAAAGCTTCTGCCTCGTACCGAGATTGCGCTCATGACTGGGCACGGTTCCATCGAAACCGCCGTGCAGGCCATGAAGCTTGGCGCCTACGACTACATCACCAAGCCGTTCTCTCCGCTGGAAGAGCTTCGCCTGTTCCTGCGGCGCATGGCGGACAAAGTTCGCCTGGTCGAGGAAAACGAATTCTTGCGCCAGCGCACGGATTCGGAAACCGCGGTGCATGGCATCATCGGCTCCTCCACGCGGATTCAGGAAGTCCTGCGCATGGTGGCGCGCCTGAAGGACACACGGACCCCGGTGCTCATCTACGGAGAGAGCGGGACGGGTAAGGAATTGGTCGCGCGTGCCATGCATTTCCGAGGCGCCTTTTCCAACCGGCCTTTTGTCGCCGTCGATTGCGGATCGCTGGTGCCCACGCTGATCGAAAGCGAACTCTTCGGTTACGAAAAAGGAGCCTTTACCGGAGCGCTGAAATCGAAGCAGGGATTGTTCCAGGCCGCCGACGGCGGAACTATTTTCCTGGACGAAGTCGGCGAGCTGCCGCTGGAGTTGCAGGCCAAGTTGCTGCGGGTGTTGCAGGAAAAAGAAGTTCGTCCGGTGGGCAGCAACCAGAGGATGAAAGTTGACGTTCGCGTGATTGCGGCCACCAACCGCGATCTTGAAGCCGCGTATAAGAATGGAACCTTCCGCAAAGATCTTTATTTTCGGCTCAATGTTGTTACCCTCTACGTGCCCGCATTGCGCGAGCGCCGCAGCGACACGCCCATGCTCGTGCACTGGTTTCTCGAACGCTATGCCCCGGGTTCCGAGTTGCACGTCACCAGTGCCGCCATGAAGGCTTTAATGGAATACGACTGGCCCGGCAACGTGCGTGAGTTGGAAAACTGCGTGGAGCGCGCAGTGGCGCTGGGCAACGGACGGATCATCGATCTCGGCGACCTTCCTCCTTCCATTGCTTCGGGCTTCAGCGCAGCCGGAGGGACGTCGGCCGCGCCAGTGGAAGGGACGACCGTGCTGGATCCTGATCTCGCCGGGGCACGAGCCATTCCCGAATCGTCGCGGGCTCCGCTGTCGACCACCGATCTCGAGGACATCGAACGCGCCACCATCCAGCGCGTCTTCCAGCAGGTGAATGGAGACAAAGCCCTCGCCGGACGCATGCTCGGCATTAGCCGAGCCACGCTGTATCGCAAACTGAAGAGATACAACATTGGTATGGGCTCGTCTGGGTCTGGGCCGTCGAGCCACACGCTGCAGTGAAGGAACAGTGGCTAGTGATTAGTGGTTAGTGGCAGCCACTAATCACTAGCCACTGATGTGAGACTTTGGTCTCAGCCTGAGACGCCAATCCTTGCGCGTCGCCTTCCACGCTCTCAAACCAACCCCTAAGCCGCTGAAAATGCATTCCCCTGAGTGCTAATCCTTCCGTTCTCAGCGATGGCTGCCGTGTTGCTCCTTCTTTTCTGAACCGCGGATTCTGGCTCCCCACAGCTCTTCCTAACCGGGAAGAGGGGAGCCCCACCGCACTTAAAGTGGCGGAGCAAGGTTCGTTAGGAGATTCTCATCGCTTGGCGCAAGAAGCCACAGCAACGGCACGTAACGCGCAGAACGCCAGCACCGTGGCGGGCCTCGCTCGTTTTTTCCCCGAGGCAACGCCGGTCCGCATGCGGTTTCAACTCGCCCGGATTATGCCGGGTAGCGCCCCTAGTTCCGCTCCCTTCATCGAAAGTATCGTCATCGAATTTGGCACCCCTCGCGAAGTTCTGTTCGAGTGCGGCACGGCTTTAGAGTTCGGCGATGATCTTCGCCTGCGAAATTCCGATGGTTCGTTCGAGGTCACCGCGTCCGTCGTCGCGGTACAGTATCACCCTGACAAAACCGTAGTGGCCGCCCGCTTTCAAGAAGAAGTGCCTAACTGGATCGTGAAATCATGAATCCTTCAACGCCGGTACAGGATCTCGCAGCCGAATGGAAAGCCGCCCGCCGGTTACACCCGATTTATTTCGAACTCGCGCGGGAGTTCGCCATCGAGGTGAAACCGTGCGCCGATCTTGAAGCCGGAGTCGACACGCCGGGCAAAGAGACGGTCGAACAGGCCAAACGCTGGGTGGAGGAAATGGACCAACTCATCCAGGTGCACCAGTTGCGCCAGTTCCTGCAAACCAGTCCTCTGGCGAATCAGGAAGGCCTGTTGAACCTGGTGCAACACTTCCTGGCGAAGACGGACAAACCCGACGCCATGCGGGACAAGGTTGATTTTCTGCTGGTGCAGTATTTCAGCCAACTGGCGCCCACCGGCGTGAGTGACGCGGAAGTGGATCTTGCCTATGTGGCGCAGTCGCTGGAACCACTTTTGGGCCCGGTGGAACTGAAGTCCCCGGTCTGGTTGAACGCTCTGGACCGTGTGCTGGAAGCGGCAGGGCACTGCCGCTCGCTTGATGAGCTTCTTCATGGCGGGGTTTTGGAACAGGGACGCAAGGCCAAGGGCTTGGCAGGGGACTTGTTCTATCTGCCGGTCGCCCTGGTGGCTTTTACGCGCTTCGGATACCTGATGCGGCGGTCTTTTTTTCGCCTCATGTTGGGCGACCTCAACATCATTCTCGACGGCCTGACCGAACTCGAGGACAAGGGCATCGTGACCATCGACTGCCGGCGCGCCCAGTTTTCCGCGCAGGAACCGATCACGCGCCTACGCATTATCTGCCAGTCGTGGAAAGTGATGTTTCAGGCGGAGTATTCCTCCGGACAACCATTGCGCATGCTGGTCGATCTGTGCGCTTCGGTCGACCAAGCTCTCGGCCGCAAAGCTTCCGAACCGGAAGCCCAAGCCGACACGGCCGAACCTGTGGCCACAGCGAAGCCTGCGGTGCGGCCGTCAAGTGCAAGCAAGGCCGCACCCGTTGCGAAAAAACCGGCTGCGTCGGCAGCCGCGGCGGGCGCGTTTCAACCGTCGGGAAAGTCTGCGGTCGCGCCGGCCTCTGCCGCGAAGCCGAAGGCCAAACCCGTCGCTCCCAGTTCCGATGCTCCTGAGTTTGAAATCTCAAGTACACCCGGCTGGGATGCTGACTCCGACTCCTAGCCGGGCAAGAAAAACTGAACCGTTCGCAGCTACGCCAGCCGTCAACAAGCATAAACAGAATCGCCGGGCTCACGGCAAAGAGGACAGTGTAAGTGGAAGCAGCGACCGTACTGATCATCTCCGACGAAGTCGATTTTTCGCGCCGCACCGCTGCCCGCTGGCAGATGGAACGCAACGTCCCCGCGTTCACCGTGCTCAGCGGCGACTTGTGGCCGCGGTTCGCGGTGGATGTGTTTGATGTGGCGATCATTGGCGAGTTGCGGCGCGAGCTTCTGTCGGTGGTGCTGGAGCCTTTGCATTCCACGGGTCAACCGATTTTCTGCGTCTGCCAGGACGGCCCGACTGCGCAACTGGTGCATGAGCGTTGGCCGCGAATCTCCGTCCTGCGGCGCACGGAACACTGGCTCGAAACCCTGGTGTTGGCCGCGGGCGAGGCGGTGCATCGTTCGCGAGCCGAATCCCGCGCTCGCGCCGCCGAGTTCTCCTGCGCTGCCCTCGACCGGCAGGCCACGCTTGGCCGGTACATGCTGGAAATGCGTCACAACCTAAACAACGCTCTTACGTCGGTGTTGGGAAATTCGGATCTGCTGTTGCTCGAGCCCGGCAGCCTTTCCGCCCAGACTCGCGCCCAGATCGAAACCATTCGGAACATGACGCTTCGCATCCACGAGATCATGCAGCGTTTCTCGTCGCTGGAAAAGGAAATGAATGTGGTGGCGCAGCAGGCAGAACAGGATTCCGGCAAGTCGTACGCGTCCACTGCCGCTGGCGATTAACGTATGAGAACTCCTCCTCCCCTCGTACCACGCCGATCTCATAAGGTTCGGCGCATGAATGTTTGCGCACCCTCCGGGGGAAGGAATTATGCATAGATTGATGGCGGGCGTTACAATTCTCGAACACGAACTTTCCGAACTGCGCCTGCTGGTCGAGCGCCAGACTGGAATCCTGCTCGACTGTCCCAACAGCGCTCTAGCCGCGCACGTAGCTGAGTATCTTGAGTCGCAGGAACTGGAATCTCCCGCATCTTTGATGGAGCGGTTGCGCGCGGCGGATCGGGATCCGTCACTGCTGCCCACGTTCCTCGACGGCGTGCTCAACGTGAACACCGGTTTCTTCCGTCATCCCGGAGCGATGAATGCGCTGGCCCGGCAGGTGATTCCGCAACTCTACTCCCGGAAATCAGACGACGGATTTTGCACTCTTCGCATCTGGAGTGCGGGCTGCTCCACCGGCGAAGAAGCTTACTCGATTGCGATGGCGTTGTGCGACGCACTACCCGGCGGAAACGGCTCCGGTTCCAGCAACGGCAGCCGGGACGCCCGGGAAAAAAGCGCGGCCAGCCGCAGCGGCGGCATCGCGGAGAATGGTCTTCCGGTCGCCCCGGGGCAGTCTATGCCGGGGCAGTCTATGAAAGACTGGTCGATTCACATTGTCGGCAGCGACCTGTTGCCTTCCGCGATCGCGGTCGCCGAGCGCGGGCTCTATCCGCAGTCCGCTCTGACGGGCTTGCCTCCGGCGGCGATTCGCGCCTGCTTCTCCAAAATTGGGAGCCCCAGCGGGGGCCAGAACGGTCCTCAGGAAGGGTCGCAAAACCCGGCCGCCAATGGATCGGGCAATGGATCCGTCAATGGCTCAGCGAACGGTGCGCCCTCTTCGACCAGCGGCGCGCATCTGCTGGTCAAGCCGCGCTTGCGCAGCCTGGTCACTTTCAACACCATGAACCTGACCAAGCCGGTCTATATTGGCCGCTTCGATTGCATTTTCTGCATGGACGTGCTGCCCCATCTCTCGCGCGCCCAGCGCACCGCGCTGCTGGAGCGCCTGCATCTTTATCTCGAGCCCGGCGGATATCTTTTCCTCAGCCAGACAGAAAAGCTCTGCGCCCCCAACCTGAACTTCCGCTCGGAATCGTTCGATGGATACACGTTCCACCGGAAGCCTTTGGCCGCAAGCGCGGCTTACGGGCGGTAGGGCCAAAGAAGAAAACCACAGAGGACACTGAGACTCACAGAAAAGCCCTTAATTCCTCTGGGAAGGCATGTGCCCTTTATGGTTCGGGATTCTTTGAGTCAGAGGACCGACTCGGGAGCACGAAGAAACGGATTGACCACTTCGATTCCATCCAATTTCTGTCCGGTCTGCAAATCTTCGGTGAGTAGATAACGGCAGGAAGCAGCTTTTGCGGCTGCTACGATCAGGGCGTCCCAATAGGAGAGTTGGTAGCGATCCTGTAGCTTCCACCCACGCTCCAGGAGCGCAGCGTCGGCAATTACGGGATGCCATGCCAGCAGATCGCGAACCTCTGCTCGCGCTTCGTCTCGAGTAGCCGGCTGCTTCCGTAGGGCGTTGACGTAGAACTCTCCGAGTACCTGAAAGCTCACGCGGCCGCGACGGGTTTTCCATAACTCCGCGCGCCAGTGCCGTGCCGCTTGCTGCTTCTTGGGATCTGCTTCGTCGATCGCGTAGAGGAATACGTTCGAGTCTACGAAGACCGGCAACCCGTCCGTGGCTGGCTGGAGCCGGCTACGCTCTGTCGAGTGACGTTCAGCTGCGCCGGATGCGGTCATGGGCCTCCTCGCGCGTCAGGTAGCGGCCGTCGCTGCGCAGAAACGGTTTGCGACCCAGCGCCCGCCGCATGGCCCGCTCATACCCATCCTCAGCAGTCATGCGCTCTTTCAGCAGCGCCCCGAGCAACCGCGAAAGACTGGTGTCTCGCCGCGCCGCCTCGATCCGAGCCCATTGGGCGACGTCCTCTTCCAAGGTTACAGTTACGTTGCGCAGGCGGTTTGTCATTGACACGAGAACAGTGTAACACGAAATCAGTGTAATCGCAAGAGAAGAGAGGAGAAAATGCAAGCCCGGCGGCTGAGGCGGCAGAAACTGCTGAAACCCGATTGGCTGGCGCGATCTAAGCGAACAAAAACTCCTTGGTCCTTAACTCCTTGATCGTGTCCCTGAGTTTCGCAGCCTTCTCGAACTCAAACCGCTTGGCCGCTTCGCGCATGTCGCTTTCGAGTTTGCCGATGTAGGTATCCACTTCTTCCGGCGTTCGGAACTCGGGCATGCCCTCGCCCTCGCCCGCAGTCAGGTCAGCATAATCCGCGGCGACGATTCCGGCCAGGGTCATGTCCAACGGACGCACGATCGACTCGGGCGTGATTCCGTTCTCTTCGTTGTATGCCGTCTGAATGGCGCGCCGACGCAAAGTCTCATCGATTGCGCGCTTCATGGAATCGGTCATGCGGTCCGCATAAAGAATGGCGCGCCCGTTTAGATGACGGGCGCACCGGCCAATCGTCTGGATCAGCGACCCCGTGGACCGCAGGAATCCTTCCTTGTCCGCATCCAGAATTGCCACCAGCGACACTTCCGGCAGATCCAGTCCTTCGCGCAGCAGATTGATGCCGATCAATACGTCAAACTCGCCTTTGCGCAGGTCGCGCAGGATCTTCACCCGCTCCAGGGTTTCGATCTCGGAATGCATGTAGCGGCACTTCACGCCCACCTCGGCATAGTACTCAGCCAGGTCTTCGGACATGCGTTTGGTCAGCGTCGTCACCAGCACCCGCTGCCCGAGTTCCGCCCGGGCACGAATCTCGTGCAGCAGATCGTCAATCTGCCCTTTCACGGGACGGATCTCGACCTCGGGATCAATCAGTCCGGTCGGCCGGATGACCTGTTCCACCACCACGCCCGCCGACTTCGTCAGTTCATAGGGCCCCGGCGTCGCCGAAACATAAACCAGTTGATTGGTGCGGTGCTCAAATTCCTCAAACGTGAGCGGGCGATTATCCAGCGCTGACGGCATACGAAAGCCGTACTCGACCAAGGTTTCTTTGCGGGACCGGTCGCCCGCATACATTCCGCGCAACTGCGGCACCGTCCCATGCGACTCGTCGATAAACATCAGAAAGTCCCGCGGAAAATAATCCAGCAGCGTGGGCGGAGGCTCGCCCGGCAGCCGCCCGGTAAAATGCCGCGAATAATTCTCGATGCCGTGGCAGAAGCCCATAGCCTTGATCATCTCCAGATCGAACATGGTGCGCTGATGAATGCGCTGCGCCTCCACCAGACGTCCTTGCTTCTCCATCTCGACTTCCCACCACGCCAGCTCTTTCTTGATCGAGTCCACAGCCGATGCCCGTGTTTCTTCCTTCATCACGTAATGCGTTTTGGGATAAATCGGCAGGCGCATGTATTTCTGTTTCACCGTGCCGAACAGCGGATCGACCTGGGTGAGCGAGGAAATCTCATCGCCCCACAACTCGATGCGGTACGCCATGTCGTCGTAAGTAGGGAAGACCTCGATCACATCGCCGCGCACACGAAACGTGCCCCGCCGAAAATCTCCGTTGGTGCGTTCGTAGAGAATGTCGACCAGCCGGCGCGTGATGTCCTCGCGCTTGATCTTCTGGCCCTTTTCCAGAAACATCATCATGCCGTAGTAGGCTTCCGGCGAACCGAGGCCGTAAATGCAGCTCACCGAAGCCACGATCAGCGCGTCGCGCCGCTCAAACAGCGACCGCGTGGCCGAGAGCCGCAGCTTGTCGAGTTCATCATTAATGGTCGCTTCTTTTTCGATGTAGAGATCGGCGGCCGGGACGTAGGCCTCGGGCTGGTAGTAGTCGTAATACGAAACGAAATACTCGACCGCATTGTGCGGGAAAAAATTCTTGAATTCGTGATAAAGCTGTGCGGCCAGCGTCTTGTTNNACCTTGGCCATGGTGAAGGTTTTTCCCGACCCGGTGACCCCGAGCAAAACCTGATGCTGCTCGCGGTCATGTATTCCGCGCAGTAGCGCCTTAATCGCGCGCCCCTGGTCCCCCTGCGGCTTGTAATCAGAAACGAGTTTGAAGTCCATGAAAGAAGCTCTTGGCTGTTAGCTCTCGGCTTTTAGCTCGTGTGGGGCCAGGTCTCTGACCCGGCCGCCGAGCAAGGCTCGGCTCGTTTTTCGCCTCGGCCGCTACAGAAGCCAATTTCACCAACGGAGAATCCTTCTATTATAAACTCCCGAGCGAAACAGAAGGGCGCCTCCGACCCCAGACGCAGCAGAGGGAAACAGTGCAGTGCAAAGCTGGCAGGATCAAACGGCAGCGCAAGCCTTTATCCCACCGCTGCCCGCAAATCCACCTTCTTCGTGGTGATGGTCACGCGGGCGACGGGCAACTTCGGTGGCGGCCAGTCTTCCGTGTAAGCCTCAACCGTGATCGTCCCCGGAATTTTGCTGGCCTGCACAATCACTTGCGCGAGACCATTGAACAAGCTACGCTTCGATGCCTTGTCAGATTCCTGACAGTTGGGGTCGCCATTGCCCACGCCGACCAGCGCGCCTTCGCCGGTCACTTTGAAACTGATCATGTTATCCGCTGTAGGAATCGCCCGACCCTCTTTGTCGAGCACCTCCACGCGCAGGACAGCCACATCCTCGCCGTCGGCGCTAATCTCAGTACGGTCGGCCGTCAGGCGGATCGACTCCGGCTTGCCGGTAGTCTCCCGCTTTTCCACCAGCACGACTTTGCCGTCCTTGCTCCCGCGCGCCTCAAGCACGCCCGGCTCGTACTTCACCTTCCATTCCAGATGTGTCAAAGGCAAAACTCTCTGCGGCCCATAGCTCTTACCGTTCAGAAAAAGTTCGACCGAGTCGAGGTTCGAGTGGACCCATACGGAGATCGGTTCGCCCTCGCGCTGCTCCCAATTCCAGTGCGGAAACAGATGCAGCACGGACTCCGCCCCCCACCACGCTTTGTAGTAATAAAAGTTATCCTTGGGAAAGCCGCACATGTCGACAATGCCAAACTGTGAGTTAATGGAAGGCCAGCCGTAGGGCGTAGGCTCTCCGCGGTAGTCGAAACCAGTCCAGGCAAATCCTCCCGACAGCCATTCCCGCGCGGCGTAAAACTTCCACCACTCCTCCGCCAGTTCCGACCATTCAGTATGATTCAGGTCGTAGGCGCTCACCCAGTTGCGCAACTTGTCGGTCGAATAGATGCCGCGAGTGGAAACCGTGCTGGCCGTCTCCGAACCTACGGAAGGCTTTCTGGGATGCGCCTTGTGCCAGCCATCGGGCGCGTTCAAGTTGTAGTTGAAGCCCATCACGTCCAGCGCTTCAGGGAAATGAGTATCAAAGCTTCCATTCACCGCCGACGTGCACAGCCGCGTGGGATCGAGTTCATGCGTGTGCGCGATCAAGTCGGCGACTACTCGCGGGCCCTGTGGAGTGCTCTGCAGCACCCACTCTTCATTGCCCATCGACCACAGAATGATCGCCGGCGAGTTGCGGTAGCGCTTCACCATCAGCTCAAGCTGCGCGAGTCCCTCGGCGTTGGAACTCATCAGGCGCGTTTCGCACATCATCATCATGCCCAGTCGGTCGCAGGCTTCCACCCACTCCGGTGTTGGCATGTTGTGCGAGGTCCGCACGGCATTGCCGCCCATGTCTTTCAAGACGCCGACCCGATACCACTGCAGGCGATCGGGAAGCGCTGCGCCCACGCCCGCGTGGTCATGATGATTGCAGGTGCCTTTGATCTTTACTGATTTGCCGTTCAGAAAGAATCCTTTGTCCGCATCGAAAGCTATAGTGCGCACGCCAAAACTCACGCGCTCTGCGTCGCGCGGTTTTCCACCGGATTCAACGGTCACCACCGCTGAATACAAGTTCGGCGTTTCCGGCGACCAGAGTGCAAGATTCGATAAGTTCGCGCTGGCTGAGAAAATGGCAGAGCCGTCTGCCGCCACGGACTGCGGAGTCGCCTCCGCCGCAGCAACCGCCTTTCCCGCAGCGTCGAAGATCTGCCAACGCACGCGGCAATTCTCCGGCTGCCGACCCTCGTTTTGCACCACTGTCCCCAGACTCAGCGTGGCTGCGCCGCCCTGGACCGCAGTGCGAACGAAGCTGTCCCAATGTCCGAGGTGCAGCGCGTCCGTCTTGGTCAGCCACACATGCCGATAGATGCCGGCGCCTTCGTAGAACCAGCCATCGCCCAAGCTGGCGTCCATGCGCACGACCAGGTAGTTCTTGCCGCCGTAATTCAGAAAGTCAGTCAGGTCGAAGCGGAAGGGGGCATAACCATTGTCATTGCGGCCCATGAAAGAACCGTTCAAGAACACGAGCGCGCTGCGGAAGGCGCCGTCGAACTCCAGCACAACCCGCCTGCCTTCGTCTTGTTTGGGAACATCGAAAACGCGCCGATACCAGCCCACGCTGGTTTCGGGATAGCGGCGACCCAGCGGTTTGTAGCCATGCCCTTGCAACTCTTCATCGCGCACAAAGGGCAACTCGATCGCCCAGTCGTGCGGCAGGTTCAGCGGCCGCCATCGCGAGTCGTCAAATGTTTCGCGGGCAAATTCGAACTCACCGGTCTTGGCGAAGTCCCCCTGGCCCATGCCAAATCCAAGATCGCGCCGTGGGTCGGTGCCATGTCCCTGAAAAAACTTCCAGCCAAAGTCGAACAGCAGATGCTCGCGCGGCGCCACCGCGGCCAGAGCCTCCGCTGACGCTGCGCCGGGATAGGCCGCCAGCAATGCATGCGCGCGGCCGATTGAGCCTGGGACTAGTGTCGAGGCGGAGAGTGCAACGCCAGAGCGAAGAAGATCGCGACGGGTGAGAGAAGTCATTCATTACCTCACGCAGCAGATCGGATCGAACACCCGTAGATCAGGGAACCAGCATTATAGCGGCAGCGGTAAATCTCACTCGGGGGTTCCGCTAGATGAGAGTCGATTGCGCCCTATGCCTGAGCCGGAAGCCGTGGACGCGCAGGCGCACGCGGGCAGCCCAAGTCATCAGCGCGATCGCGCCGCAGATATCCACGAAGACCTTCCCGCCGTCCAGCCAATCGACCCGGCCGTTCGAAAGTAGAGGATTCGTGTATATGCTGTGAATGAACATGAGAACGAAAGCGGGAAAGACGAGAAAATGCAGCTTCTTCCACAATGGGCGAGCCATGCGCAGACGAAAGAATGAGGTGACGATCACGATCAATAACCCGTAAAGCGCAGCCGCACCCACCGTATTAAGCATGGGTTGCACGGGTGAGCGGATCGGAAGCAACACATCTCGCCAGCCGAAGTGAGTGGAGTCTCGAAGCAGCAACACAGCGGGATGCAGAACGATCAGCAGGATAATAAAGTACGCGGTCCATTCGTGCAGACGTAAAATGTTGATACGGCGATGGGGCCACAACCGCACGGGACTGTAGCGCAGAGCGATGAGAAGTCCCAAGACCATATTGACCGTAGCCGTGCCCACGGCGGCGAGTCCCAGGTAGGCGCACACGTCGAGGATAGTCATCGCTGGTTGGATGCCATTAAAACATCAACGCCCGTGAAAAGGCGCAATCTGCACGTCAATCCGTCCTTCTGCTCTACGGTTTCATTTCGCCCATCCCCACAATTCTCGACGACGTCCGGAACTTCTTGTAGTCGCGGAAGGTGCCTGCGTCCTCTTCGTTGTCACTCTTAAACAACGCGACTCGCACGTCGACTTTAGCTTCATAGTGCTGTGGCAGCCAGACTTCATCATTGATGCGAGTCTGCTCGTACACAAAGCGCGTGCCCTTGTGAATACGCGCCAGCACCCAGCCGAACGAAACAGTGTCAATGGCCTCAACGTCCATTTTCGCGAGCTGCATTTCGCTCTTGTCGATCCACAGCCGGCCGTGGAACTTGGAAAGCATCTGAGCCTCTCTCAACTGCGCATGGAACTCCGGGCGCGGCTCGCCATCAATCACCCAGGTGTCGCGTCCGTTCAGAACCTCGCTGCCCACCAGGCGGAAGTTGTAGGCGTCGGCCACTTCGCTGACGAACTCGCGCCCCTTTTGCCGGGCCTTCTCTTTTTCCGCTTGCCGCTTCTCCTGCTCGCCTTCCGACTCGTTCTTGCGCTTATCGGCCAGCTTCTGAATTCGTTCCTCTTCCTTGACCGCGTCTTTCTGGTCGAGCGGCTTGTCGTCTTTTTCAATCAGGCGTGCCACCGGCTCGCGGTAGAGCTCCATGATTTCGTAGGTCTTCGTTTCCGTGGACTTGACCTGGCCGTGGCCATCCAGTTTGTGCGTGACTTCGCGGTCGATGTAGGTGTAGTCGCCCTGCTTCTTGTAGTTATCGCGATAGTTCTGCGCCACCACGCGGGTCAGCGCCCGCATCTGCTCCGGTGAGAGCGCGCCATTCTTATCCGGCGTCAAATCGGGCGAAGAAGTTGGTTTCGAAACCGCCGAAGCAGAATCGCCGTTCTGGGGGAGGGGAGCGTCCGAAGGCGTGGAAGCTGACTGATCCTGCCGGCCAAACGCCAGCAGTCCAGAAATCAGAAGGAAGCAACCCAGATGCGGTGCTCGCATGCTCTAGCTTAACGCATTCGAGCGCGAGACGTTCCGGTGACGTGATTTGGTTTTTGCCCAGGGCACGAGCCAGTGCTTCGTGACGATGCGGTGAAGCTAGCCGCGCAGAGGGTTTGCGGAAGGTGGGCGTTCCCCCAGGGAACGTTCAACCGAAAGCTGGCGGCAGGTGCGCCCAATAACGTCCTGGGCTGAACTGGTTTCCACAAACTGGAAGCCGTAGCGGAACGCGTTTCTTTGGCGCACCAGCGCAAGAACCTCCACATCGCCGAGGGGCAGCGTGAACTCCAGGCGAACCACTTCGTCCACCGGAACCTCCACGCGCAGTATGGCGGAAATCCCGGATTCGCTGATGTCCACGGTCTGTCCTCGAACCACAGGGCAGTCACGCGGGTAAACGCATATGTCCACTTCCAGCTTGAACCGCGGACGGCGGCGAGCGTCTAAAGATTCGGGAGTCTGCCCAATTCCGAGTTGCCTGCTGACTTCCAAGTCTAGGCCCCCGGACCAGTAATGATGCCGCGCCTGCCCGCGCAGACCCACACTTGAGTGCGTGCCAGGCCAGCGATAGAGCAAGAACAGAGGTCCTTACTTAGGAATCGGCAGCCTGTCCCCAGAACTTTAGGGATCCTTCGAGCTCAGTCTGTTTTCTTGTGGGCTTTGCCCAAACACTCCGCCTGGAAAAGGCGCTCGTCCACGCGATGCAGTCGTTTTTCCTGCGCCTTCGTCATCAGCGAATAGTGCTTGACGTCGAACAGGTGATAGACGATGAACCACACGGGTTGGTCGGTGGTCATCCAGTTCTGCCGGTCGAAGCGCTTCAGATTGACCGGAACCGAGTAGCGTCGCAGGGTGCGCTCCCGCCGCAGATTGAAATACGCGTTGAAATAGCTCAGCGCCAGCTCCCGCAACGTGCGATAGACCGGTTCGCGCCAGCGGCATCCGGTGTAATTCGACTTGGCCACTGCGCCCCAGCAGCCTGCCTCGCGGTAAATGGCGATCACATGGTCAGTGTCATGATCCGCTTCGAAATCCAGCAGCAGCGAAGGATAGCCATTCGCCCGCAGTCCCGCTGCCGCGAAGATCGCGCCCTCCAGGCAGTGCGAGGTTTCTTCGGCCAGCACTTTGCGGGGAGACCACGCCGTATCTTCCAGGTGATACGGCATGTCATCGAGAAACTTCTGAATGCCGTAAGGAGTTTTCATGCCGCGCAGCTTGCGCAGTTCTTTTCCGGTGAAGCCGGGCGCGGAGCCAGAGTTGTCGGAGTTCATGGTTTGGGGTTCGGCGTATTTGGTTGAGAGAAGTGTAGCGAACTTCGATCAGTCGCGAGTCGGCCAAGCCTAGCAGGCAACGCACTCTCAGCGCCCTCCGCGGTTTGTTCTCCGTGTACTCCGCGGTTCAATCTTTGGATCTCATCCCGGAAAAAACGACGCCTAACTCTTGCGCCGAATCAACTAAGATATCCGGCGCCTCGTTCTCCAGCGTCTGCGTAGCAAATCCATATGTGACGCCGATGGTCCACAACCCGGCATTGCGCCCCGTGCGCACGTCGACGTGTGAGTCCCCCACGATCGCAGCCTGCTCTGGCATCACGCCGCTCTCCTCCACCAACTTGCGCGCGCCTTCCGGGGCGGGCTTCTTAGTAATGAAGCTATTGCCGCCATATACCTGCGAGAAAAACTGCCCCAGCCCCAGCGCGTCGACGATGGCCCGCGAAGGATTCACCGGCTTGTTCGTAAGGACTGCCAGCTTGCGCGGCACGCCGTTTGCCGAACTCCGAATCGCTGCCAGCGCTCTCGGAATCCCCGGATACACGGTGGTGTGATCGAGTTTGTGCTCGCGATAATAAGAAAGGAAGAACTCCAGACCTTTGCCCACCAGTGCTTTATCGGCGGCCTCGGCGCCGAGCGCCCGCTGAAACAGGATCGGCGCGCCGTCGCCTACGTAGCTGGC